>CBFGPE010000011.1:0-69730 GCA_965650625.1 uncultured Azospirillum sp.
TTCCCCTTCCCCTTCCCCAACGCCACGCCGCATCAGAAGCGCGTGATCGGTCAGCTCGCCGAGGAACTCGACGCCCATCGCAAGCGGGTGCTGGCCGAGCATCCCGACCGGCTGACGCTGACCGAGCTTTACAATGTCCTGGAGAAGGGACGGAGCCGGGAGGAGCTGACCGCGCGCGAGATGGAGATCTACCAGTTGGGGCAGGTCGGCGTCATGCTGGACCTCCACAGCCGGATCGACCATGCGGTGGCCGACGCCTATGGCTGGCCGGCCGATCTGGAGGATGCGCGGATCCTGGAAAATCTCGTGGCGCTGAACGCCGAGCGCCACCGCGAGGAACGCGACGGGCTCGTCCGCTGGCTGCGGCCGGACTACCAGAACCCGAAGGGGCAGGGCGCCGCCGTCCAGATCGCGGCGACGCTCGACATCGCGGCGGACACGGCGAAGCGGATCGTCTGGCCGAAGGCGCCGACCGAACAGGTCCATAGCCTGATGGCGGCGCTGAGCCGCTGCGGCCGTGCCGTCGAAGCCGAAAGCCTCGCCCGACAGTTCAAGGGCGCCAAGTCGCCGCGGGTCAAGGAGTTGCTCGACATCCTGGTGTCGGTCGGCCATGCCCGGCAGATCAACAACCTCTATGCGCCTTGACCGGAAGCGTCGCGGTCGTCCGCCGTCAGCATCATCCGGATATGCGGCATCCTAAATTGTACGTACTACAAACTTGACGGTCCGGGCCGTCCGGCGCATCATGATCGGCGTGATGGATGGTGCCGAAAACGCATTGTTCCCACGACGCCGACCGGACTGAGCGCCGGTCGGAACCACGGCTGGAGTTCCAGTGGCAACGACCCACGGCCGCTCATAGCGCGCCGCCACATGACCTGTTGCCCGTCCGGCTGTTCGGCGGCGGAGCCATACCCGGGTGGCTCCGCCGCCGATTGTTTTTTGGGCAGCGGCCACCAGCCGGTCCAATCCCCGCCATCCTCCCGCCTCATTTCTGTCACGTCCTGTCCCGCTCCGTATTTCACCAAGGCGGTGGTCAGCGCGTAATGGATTTTGCCGAATTTCATACCACTTTTGAGCAAAGACTCTGGCGACCCCTCCCAGAATCGCTCGAAAATCAAACGAAACTTCGGAAAATATTGATGGGCTTTCGCAAAATGGGGGTATGGGCTGTGGCTTTAACGCGCCATTAACCAGACTGGATTGAGTTTAGGCACATCAGACGCGGCCAACTCCAACCAGCACGCGAAGTTGACTTCCAGGCTAGATGGAAATGGTTCGTCCCGTGTTAATGCCGATATGTCCGTTCCCCTTGGATTTGAAAGGCCCGCCCCAATGACCGTGCCGGCAGTCCTCCGCGATGTGGCGCAGTACGGCGCCTACGCCGCCGGCCGGGGCCGACATGCGGGCCTGCTGGTCGCGGTCCTGCTGCTGGCCGGCTGCCCGTCCAACACGGCAGGGCCGTGGGGCGGACCGGATGTGACGGCGGCCCGCCCGCCCGCACATCCGGCGGCCCCGCCGGTGCCGAAGCCCAAGCCGGTTCGGAAGGCTGCCGACGCCGCCACGCTGGCGCCGGCCCTGCCGATGCCGCAACCGGGGCCGCCGGTGACCGCCGGGGAACTGACTGCCGGCCAAATGACCGCCGATCAGGCCACCACCCATCTGGCGGCCATCGGATCCGACAACGCCGCCCAGACGGCAATGCAGCCTAACGCCGCCCAGGCGGCGACATCGCCGACGGGGGGCACGCCCACCCAACCCGCAACCACCAACGCCGACCCCGACAGCCTTGTCGGGCTGGACGAAGTCCAGACTCTCAAACTCCTGGGGTCCCCCGTTGCACGGGAAGAGGCGCCTCCCGCCAAGATCTGGCGGTATGCCAAGGGCGATTGCACCCTCAAGGTGTTCTTCTTCATGGATATGACCTCGTCCCAGGACTTCCGCGCCCTCTCTTACGATATGAAGAGCAGCCAAAATGTCCCTGACGCCGACCACCGATGCTTCGCCCAACTCCTCGCTCAAGCTGACGCAGGGCGCCCTGTCCGCGCCGGGATTCAGTAAGGCGGAGTCGAACAAGGGAATGTCCGCAATGACTGAACCGACCATTGCCCGCATCGCTCTGGTGGACGACGACGACCTGTTCCGTGAGTCGCTCAGCCTCAACCTCGGCGACGAGGGGTACGAGGTCATCACCTTCGACCGCGGCGAACCGGCGCTCGACTTCTTCGCCGAAGGCGGGGCGGTCGATATCGTCCTCCTGGACTGGCGCATGCCCAAGCTGGACGGCATCGACGTTCTGCGCCAGATGCGCGCCCGCGGCATCGCCACGCCGGTCATCTTCCTGACCGTGCTGTCCGACCAGATTTATGAAGAGGCCGCCCTGGCCGGCGGCGCGCTGGACTTCGTCGAGAAGTCACGCAGCCTGTCGATCCTGCTGAAGCGCATGCGCCTGATCCTGGACGGCATCAAGGGCGACGCCACCAAGGGCGCCGAGGATGCGGAGGCCGGCGGCAACAACACCAGCCACCGCCTGGGCGAGCTGGAGCTGCGCCTGGACAACAGCCGCGCCTTCTGGAAGGGCAAGCGCATCGACCTGACGCTGACCGAGTTCAACATCGTCAAGCTGATGTCGACCCGCCCGGAAGAGGACGTGTCGTACCGCGAGATCTACGATCTCGTCCACGGCAAGGGCTTCGTCGCCGGTTACGGCCCGTCGGGCTATCGCGCCAACGTCCGCGCCTTCATCAAGCGCATCCGCCAGAAGTTCCGTTCGGTCGACGCCAACTTCGCCTGCATCGAGAACTATCCCGGCTTCGGCTATCGCTGGGGCAAGGGCGAGAACGCGGCCAACCAGGGCCGCGACGAGGATGGTATGGGCGAGGATATGCTGATCGATGGCGCTGCTGCCGATTGACCTCGCGATGCGGGCGCCCCGACGGGCGTCCGCCCGCCTGCTCTGGCTCTGGCGCTCGATGGCGAGCCGCCTGCTGCTGCTCACCCTTGTCTTCATCGCAGTGCCAGTCCTGCTCTATGACCAGTTCCAGCGCGCCGACGAGGCGTCGCAGCAGCTTCTGCTGAAAAGCGCCCAGCGCCAGGGCGAGCTGATCGCCCGCGCGCTGGAACCCGAACTGCTGGGCGTCGACCGCACCGCCCTTCCCAGCCTGAGCATCGCGCTCGCCCGCTATGGCGACGACCGCACGCGGCTGAAGCTGCTGGTTCGCCCGCGCGTGACCGCCACCGGCGCCGCCACCACCCCGTCCGGCGCCAAGGCCGGGCCGGAACCCTTCTTCTACGTCGCCGCGGCGCCCAGCCTGTCCACCGCCGACATCGACGCCGAACGGCGCCTGCTGCTCGAACAGGGCGTGCTGGACCGGCTGGGGTCGAGCTGCGCCGGCAATTCGACGCTGGCGATGCGCGTCCCCCATCTGGAAGGCGGGGAGGAGGTGCTGTCCTCCATCACCCCGATCAAGACCAGCTTCGGCTGCTGGGCGCTGGTGACCAGCCACGCGACGGAAGCCTACATCTCCTCCTCCATCGGCCGGCCTTACTGGAGCACGCCGGCGGTCCAGGCCGCCGCCGCAATCTATCTGGCGATGGCCGCCCTGGTGCTGGCGGTGCTCGCCGGCATCTGGCGCAACCTGAACCGCTTCGGCGATCTGGCCCGCCGCATCGTCGGCGGCGACGATACGCCCGAGCGCGGCGACCCCGACGCCTCCTTCGCCGCGCGCAACACCGTGCCGGAACTGGCCGGCGTGGCCGAGGATTTCGACCGGCTGGTGTCCACCCTGCGCGACAGCGCCCAATCGCTGCGCCGTGCCGCCGAGGACAACGCCCACGCCTTCAAGACGCCGATCGCCGTGATCCGCCAGTCGGTGGAGCCGCTGCGCCGCGCCATGCCGGCGGAGAACACCCGCAGCCAGCGCGCCCTGACGATGATCGAGAAGTCGCTGGACAAGCTGGACGGGCTGGTGTCCTTCGCCCGCCGCATGGACGAGGCGGCGGCCGACCTGCTGGCCCCGTCGCGCCGCCGGGTCGACCTGTCGCAGCTGGTAGAGCGGATGGCCGGCGGCTATACCGGGCTTCTGGCGGAACGCCGCCTGCACATGCGCTCGCGCATCGATGCCGGGCTGGTGGTGCGGGCCAGCGAGGAGACGCTGGAGACCATCGTCGAGAATCTGGTGGAGAACGCCGTCAGCTTCTCGCCGCCCGACGGGACGGTCAGCGTCCGCCTGACCCGCACGGGCGCCTGGGCGGAGCTGGTGGTGGACGACGAAGGGCCGGGCGTCGATCCCGCCAACCTGGACCGTATCTTCGAACGCTATTTCTCCCACCGCGAACCCGGCCGCGGCATGCCGGAGGACGAGGCGGCGGCGCATCAGGCCGGCGCGGCCCATTTCGGCATCGGCCTGTGGATCGTCCGGCGCAACATCGAGGCATTCGGCGGCCGTGTCCGCGCCGAGAACCGCCCGACGGGCGGCCTGCGCATGACGGTGGCCCTGCCGCTGGCGGCCTGATCGGCGTCCAGGGCGACATCTGTGGCGACATCCGGGGCCGCATCCGGAACGAACGGGCTTCGGATCGGCGGCGTCTTCGCCGCTCCGGCTATGGTCCGGCATGGCTTGGTCCCGTTTTTTCCGCTAGGATCGGGGCTGCCAGCCGAACAGCATTCCGAGCCGCCGATGGACCGCAATCTCGATTCCACCGACATCAAGATCCTGCGCGAACTGCAGGATGACGGCCGCCTCAGCAATGTGGAGCTGGCACGCCGCATCAACCTCAGCCCGGCCGCCTGCCTGGAGCGGGTGAAACGGCTGCAGGCCGACGGGATCATCCAGCGCTATGTCGCGCTGCTCGACCCGCACCGGCTGGAAGCGGGGATGCTGGTCTTCGTCGAGGTGGTGCTGGACCGCACCACGCCTGACAATTTCGACGACTTCAAGGCCACCGTGCTGCGCATGCCGCAGATCATGGAATGCCACATGGTGGCCGGCGGTTTCGACTATCTGGTCAAGGCCCGGGTGCGCGACATGAACGAATACCGCCTGTTCCTGGGCGAGTTGCTGTCCACCGCCCGCGGCGTGCGGGAAACCCACACCTACGCCGTGATGGAAGAGGTGAAAAGCGTCACCGCGATCCCGCTGGACGGGCTGTCCAACGGGTCGTTGCGCAGCTGAATGATCAGACGGCAAAGCATTTTCAAAAATGCATAATACTTTGGGGTCAGTCCTCTTTTCCGGATGCATTTTGCGAAGAATGTGCCGAGGGGACTTCGCACTGCCGCTGTAGAGCAACGCGGAGTGTGTTCGTTTACTGACAAAATGATCCGGCATACCGCTTGCAGTGAAAGGTCCGGACCGGGGTGGCAACCGATATGGTCGTCCGGCGGCTTTCGTTCCGCCTCCACACCCGGCCGATTCCTTCAAGGCTTTGGCTGGAGCGGATCCGCGTCATGCGCGTCAACACACCGATCACCGACCGGGAAGTCCATCTGACCGAGGGGGTTCCCTTGGTGTCCCGCACCGATACCGGCGGGCGCATCACCTTCGTGAACCAAGCCTTCGTCGAGATCAGCGGCTTTGACGAACATGAGCTGATCGGCGCCCCCCACAACCTCGTCCGCCACCCCCACATGCCGAAGGAGGCCTTCGCCGACCTGTGGGCGACGGTGAAGCAGGGACGGCCCTGGGAAGGGCTGGTGAAGAACCGCACCAAGGGCGGCGATTATTATTGGGTGCGGGCAAACGTCACCCCGGTGGTCGAGAACGGCGCCGTCACCGGCTATATCTCGATCCGCTCCAAGCCCGCGCGCGAGGAAGTCGCGGCGGCCGAGGCGCTGTATGCGGAGATGCGCGACGGCCGCGCCGCGCTGGCGCTGGCGGAAGGGGCCCTGGTGTGGAAGAGCCGCGCCGGCCGGGCCGCCGCCTTCGCCTGGGCCAGCCTGTCGGGGCGCCTGGGCGCGGTGTTCGGGCTGCTGATCCTGGCGGTGCTGCTGGCCGGCTGGCTCGGCCTGGACGGCATGTCGGATTCCAACCAGTCGCTGCGCACGGTGTATGAGGACCGCACGGTTCCCGCCTATCAGATCGGCGAGATCCAGAACCTCGCCCGCGACAGCCGGCAGCGCCTGACCGACCTCGCCGCCGACCTGCGGGCGGGAAGCGGCACCGGCGACCTCGCCGCAGCGGAGGCTGCGGTGGAGAAGGACGTGGCGGACAA
The DNA here is from genome assembly GCA_965650625.1 of uncultured Azospirillum sp. Classification (GTDB taxonomy): domain Bacteria; phylum Pseudomonadota; class Alphaproteobacteria; order Azospirillales; family Azospirillaceae; genus Azospirillum. The sequence continues at coordinate 6,214 of CBFGPE010000011.1, forward strand.
TGCCGCGGCGATGCGGCGCCTGCTGACCGACTATCTGGCGACCTATCTGACCCCGGAAGAGGCCGTTCTCGCCGAGACCTTCAAGCCGCTGGTCGCGACCTATCTGGAAGGTGGGATCGGCCCGGCGCTGGCGCTGGCGAAGCGGAAGGACGCCGCCGGGCTGGACGCCCACCTGCGCAGCGCCGTCCGCCCGGCCTTCGCCGACCTGCGCCGGGTGTCCGACGCCCTGCTGGAGCTTCAGATCCGCGTCGCGCGCGAGGAGTTCGACAGGGCGGAGCGGGATTATGAAAGCCGCGTCGTCCAGGTCGCGGTGGCGATGCTGCTGTGTGCCCTGCTCGCCGTCCTGTTCGGCTGGACGATCCTGCGCACGGTGCGCCGTCCGTTGAGGGTGCTGGAACGGACCTTCGAGCGCATCGCCCGCGGTGCCCTGACCGACCCGATGCCGGCCGTCGGCGTGCCGGAGTTCCGGCGCGTGGCGTCGGAGCTGAACGCCATGAAGGCGAAGCTGGCCTATGGCATCCATGAAAAGCACGAGACCGAACTGCGCCAGAAGGCGCTGACCCGTCAGGCCCTGCTGGAAACCTGCAAATCGATCGAAGGCGACCTCGATTCCACCTGGATGGGCGTGGAGCTGGCGAGCCGGCGTGCCGGCGACGGCATCCAGCACCTGATGCAGGCGCTGGGCGTGGTGCGCGAAAACACGGTGGTGGTGTCCGCCGCCTCCGAACAGGCCAGCGCCAACGCCCAGTCGGTCGCCGCCGCGACGGAGGAGCTGAACTCCGCCGGGCACGAGATCGCCCGGCAGGCGGCGCGCTCCAGCGAGGTGGCGCGGCGCGCGGTGGACAGCGCCCGCGGCTCCGCCACCGCCATTGGCCAGATGGAGGTCGCGACGGAGGAGATCGCCAAGGTCGCCAACCTCATCAACTCCATTGCCGGCCAGACCAACCTGCTGGCGCTGAACGCCACCATCGAGGCGGCAAGGGCGGGGGAGGCCGGCAAGGGCTTCGCCGTCGTCGCCAGCGAGGTCAAGACGCTCGCCAACCAGACGGCGAAGGCGACCGAGGACATCGCCCGCCAGATCGAACAGCTGAAACAGGCGGTGGGCGGCAGCGTCACCGCGATCCAGACCGTCATCTCGGTGATCGAGGAGATCGACGAGGCCGCCGCCGCCACCGCCGCCGCGGTGGAGGAGCAGTCGGCCGCCAACGCCGAGATCGGCCGCAGCGCCACCAACTCGGCCGGCGGCGCCTCCCAGGTGTCGGGCAGCGTTCTGCACATCCGCGACCAGACCGACGAGATCACCGGCATCGCCACCGACGTCAGCCGCCGCATGATCGACACCCAGGGCGCGGTGGCCGACCTGAAGCGCCGGCTGGTCATCGCGCTGCGCCAGTCGGTGGCGGGCGACCGCCGGGTCTCCGACCGCATCCCGTGCGAGGAGCCCATCGGCCTGACCGTGGCGGGCGACCGCCGCACCGTCACCATGCTCGACCTGTCGCTGGACGGGCTGCTGGTGGAGAGCAAGGGGCTGCCGGAACTGGCCGAGCAGACGCGGCTGACCGTGACTCTGCGCGATGTCGGCGACCTGCCGGCCATCGTCGCCGGCACCAGCGACCTCGGCCTGCATCTGGCCTTCGACGAGCTGTCGGACGTGCAATCCGACCGGTTGCAGCGTGCCTACACCGCGATGATCGAGGCGGATTCGGCGATCATCCGCACGGTGCAGGACACCGCGGCGGCGCTGGCGAAGGCGCTGGACGGGGCTCTGTCCAACGGCAGCATCGGCGAGGAGGCGCTGTTCTCGACGGAGCTGTCCACCATCCCCGGCAGCGAGCCGGAACAATGCATCGCCCCCTTCACCGAGCTGACCGACCGGCTGTTCCCGGCGATCCAGGAGCCGGTGCTGGCCTCCAACCCGCGCTTCCAGTTCTGCGCCGCGGTCAATGCCGTCGGCTATCTGCCGACCCACAACGCCCGCTATTCCGAGAAGCAGCGGCCGGGCGAAACCGCCTGGAACGCCGCCCATTGCCGCAACCGCCGCGTCTTCGCCGACCGCTCCGGCCTCGCCGCCGCCCGCAACACCCGTCCGTTCCTGCTGCAGGCCTATCGCCGCGACATGGGCGGCGGCCAGATGGTGCGGCTGAAGGAGGTCGATGCGCCGATCGTCGTGCGCGGCCGCCACTGGGGCAACCTGCGGCTGGCCTATATGCCGTAAGGGTCAGGCGGGCGTGTGCGCCGCCGGCACCAGCACGTCGGCGCAGATCGCCCGCACCACCTCGGCGCGGTCGGCGGCGGCACCGGGGGCGAGCAGGCCCTGGCCGAAGGCGAAGGCGTAGAACAGGTAGGCGCGGGCGAAGGCTTGGTCGGGGGGCAGGCCAAGCGCCACGAACAGGCCGGCGACGCTGTGCAGGCGCTCGCGGTCGACCTCGGCGATCACGCCTTCCGCCTCGGGATCGCGCCGGGCCCAGTCGCGCACCGCCAGCTCGATCGCCATGCCGCGCGGCTTGCTGCCGCCATAGAGCGCCAGCAGGTCGCGCAGCTGCTGGGCCGGCTCCCGCCCATCCAGCCGGGTCTGTTCCTTGATGGCGGCGATGCGGCCCGTCTTCCAGCTGTCCAGCAGGGCGTTCATCAGGTCAGTGCGGTCGCGGAAATGCCAGTAGAAGCTGCCCTTGGTCACCTTCAGGGCTTTCGCCAGCACCTCCACCCGCACCTTGTCGACGCCGCCTTCGGCCAGTGCCGCGAAGGCGGCGGCCAGCCAGGATTCGCGGTTCTTCGTCTTGGATTCCATACCCGTCCTTCGCGCTTTTCCGGCTGCCGCATCCTTAGGAGGCGATCTATACCCGAAAAGGGCGGTCCGTGACTATTCGCCCTGCTGCATCTGGATCGCGTCGGACGCCCGGCCGCGATAGTGGATGTTGCCGTCGGCGTCGAGGAAGGCGCGGTCGCCGGTCAGGTAATAGCGCCGGCCGTGGCGGAAGCGCTGGGCGGTGCGTTCCGGGTTGTTGGCGTAGGATTCGAACCAGAACAGCGGGGAGTGGTCGACGTCGATGGCGATCTCGCCGGCGCCGCCCACCGGCGCCTCGCGCCCGTCGGGGTCGAGGATGACGACGCGGAAGCCGGGCATCGGCCGGCCGAGCGAGCCGCTTGCCGGCTGGACCGCGTCCCCCTCCTCCGGCGCGTCGGACTCGTAACGGCCGATGCCGTCGGGGTCGTACCGGTTGACGATGAAGATGCCCGTCTCGCGCTGGCCATACTGGTCGAGCAGGGGGACCTTCACCGTCCGGTTGGCCCAGGCGATCAGGTCGGGCGGCAGCGGCTCGCCCACCACCGACAGGATTCGCAGCGCGAACTGGTGCGACACGCCGGGATCGGCGCCGTGCCACGCCCGAATCTGCGATGGCGCCGCGGTCAGGTTGGTGACGCCGAACTTGGTCAGCATGCGATAACCCTGCCGCACGTCGTACGGCCCGTCGCAGAAGATCGTCGTCCGTCCCAGCAGCAGCGGCCCGACCAGACCGTAATAGGCGCCATAGGCCCAGCCGGGATCGGCCATGTTCCAATAGATGTCGTCGTCGCGCAGGTCGAGGCCGATGCGCATGTACTGCTCGATCCCCGACAGCGCCTTGACCGGCAGGGACACGCCCAGCGGCGTCGGTTCGGATTCCGAGGTGTAGATCAGGGCGAAGGCGTCGCCCTCGCGGTAGCGTGCCACCTCGGCCAGCGGGGCGGCCTCGTGCAGCGACGACCAGAAGGGCACGGCGTCGGGTCCGAAGGCCTCGTCGCCCTCCACCGTCACCACCGGCCGGCTGTTGTCGCGCGGCACCTTGCGGCGCAGGAAGCCGTTGGTGACGATGGCGCGCGCGTCGCTGTCGGCCAGCCGGTAGGCGACGGCCGAGGCGGTGTAGGTGGTGAACAGCGGCATATAGACGCCGCCCAGCCGCCAGATCGCCAGCGCGGTGATCAGCAGCTCCGGCCCCTTGGGCAGCAGCACCGCCACCCGGTCGCCCGCCCCGACCCCCATGCCGGCCAGCACGGTGGCGAAGCGCGCCGAATCGCGGGCCAGCCGGGCGAAGCTCAGTTCCGTCGTCTGGCCGGCGACGCTTTCATGCAGCAGCGCTGCGCGCGCGCCGTCGGCGGCACGGACATGGCGGTCGCACAGCAGCGTCGCCAGCGCGATGGAGTCGCCGCGATATTCCGCACGCAGGAAGGCCGAGGGCCGCACCATCAGGGCGGGCGGCGAGGGCAACGCCGGTACGGGGGGCGCGGCTTCCGGCGGCTGGAGCGGAGTGACGGGCGGAGCGGGCGGCGGGCGGTGGCGTAGCGCGGCCAGATCGCCGAGCGCCACCAGATCGGGACCCAGGTGATAACGCTTGCTGCGGGTGTCCTGCTCCACCAGCCCGTCGCGCGCCAGCGCCATCAGCAGCCGGTGGGCGGTCGCCTTCGACAGCCCGACCCCGGTCATCAGGTCGGCCAGCCGCGCGCCGCCGGTTTCGGCGTCGGCCACCGCGCGCAGCAGGGCGATGGCGCGTTCCAGGCTCTGGGTGCCGCCCGCCGCATTCGGAGCGGCTGGAGAGGGGACGATATCGGCGTGACTGTTCATGAGGTCCATCATATGGACCGTGCGGCGCCTTATCGCAACAAAAAACATGCACTGGCGGAATGTCAGTGTTGAAAACAGACGGAGGCTCGGTATATAGTCGGGAAGTTGCTCATGAAACGGTCCACAATATGGACCTCGCCGGCCGCCAAGAGCCGGATCGTGACCCCGAGAAGCGGTACCAACTAGCAACGGAGGAGGAAATGTCCGGCGCGCCCGTCGCACCACACCCCGGCCCTGGCCAAAATTCCCCTGGCCAAAATTCGCCGACCACTCAGGCGGAGACCATTTTCGAGGCTCGGGGCGTCAACCTGCGCTTCGGGGGCGTCCATGCGCTGACCGACGTCAGCTTCGGCATCCGCAGGGGCGAGCTGTTTTCGATCATCGGTCCCAACGGGGCCGGCAAGACCTCCATGGTCAACTGCATTTCCGGCCGCTATCGGCCGACCGACGGCAAGGTCTATTTCAAGGGCCGCGACGTGACGGGGATGACCCCGAACCATCGCGCATCGCTCGGCATCGGCCGCACCTTCCAGAATCTGGCGCTGTTCGGGCACATGACCGTGCTCGACAACATCATGGTCGGCCGCCACCACCTGCTGAAGAACAACTTCCTGACCGGGTCGCTCTATTGGCTGACCGGCGCCAGGAAGGAGGAGCTGTCCCACCGCCGCGAGGTGGAGGAGATCATCGACTTCCTCGAAATCCAGCATGTGCGCAAGGCCACCGCCGGCACGCTGTCTTACGGCTTGCGCAAGCGGGTGGAGCTGGCCCGCGCCATCGCGCTGAAGCCGGACCTGATCCTGCTGGACGAGCCGATGGCCGGCATGAACCTGGAAGAGAAGGAGGACATGGCCCGCTACATCGTCGACCTCAATGAGGAGTTCGGCATGACCGTGGTCATGATCGAGCACGACATGGGCGTGGTCATGGACATCTCGCACCGGGTGATGGTGCTGGAATTCGGCAAGAAGATCGCCGAAGGCAAGCCGGAGGAGGTGCTGGCCGATCCCCGCGTCCGCCGCGCCTATCTGGGCGAGGATGACGAGGAGGAGGCGCCGGCTGCCGCCGTTCCGCCGACCCGGAAGGAGGTCGCGTGATGTCCACGTCCACTCTTCCCGATCTGGTCGCCAACGACACCCTGCCGAAGCTGCTGGCCCTGCATGCCCGCGAGCATGGCGGCGACATCGCCATGCGCGAAAAGGATTTCGGCATCTGGCGCACCTTCACCTGGAGCCAGGTCCATGCCCGCGTCCGCGCCTTCGCGCTGGGCATGACCAAGCTCGGCGTCGTGCCGGGCGAGGTCGTCGGGCTTCTCGGTGACAACCGTCCCGACTGGGTGATGGGCGAGATCGCCACCCATGCGGTGCGCGGCTACAGCCTGGGCATCTACCGCGACGCGCTGGACGAGGAGGTCGCGTACCTCATCACCTATGCCGACGTGAAGGTGGTGTTCGCCGAGGACGAGGAGCAGGTCGACAAGCTGCTGAACCTCGCCGAGCGTCTGCCGACGCTGCAGCACATCATCTATTCCGACCCGCGCGGCATGCGCAAATACGACGACCCGCGCCTGATGCCGGTCACCGATCTGGTGGCGATGGGCGAGGAGCTGCACGCGCAGCAGCCGGACCTGTACGACCGCATGGTCGCCGCGACGAAGGGGGAGGAGGTCGCCATCCTCTGCACCACGTCGGGCACCACCTCCAATCCGAAGATGGCGATGCTGCCGGCGGGGCGGCTGATCCGCCATGTCGCCAGCTACCTGTCCGCCGATCCCAAGGGGCCGGAGGACGAGTATGTCTCGGTCCTGCCGCTGTCCTGGATCATGGAGCAGGTCTATGCCGTCGGCATGGGCATGGTGTCGCGGATGCGCGTGAACTTCGTCGAGGAAGCCGAGACGATGATGCACGACTTCCGCGAGATCGGGCCGAGCTTCGTGCTGTTCGCCCCGCGCCTGTGGGAGCAGATCGCCGCCGATGTGCGCGCCCGGATGATGGACGCCTCGCCCTTCAAGCAGAAGATGTTCGACCTCGGCATGAAGCTGGGGCTGGAGGCGCTGGCGAAGGGGCAGCGCTCGGCGATGGCCGATGCGATCCTGTTCAAGGCGCTGCGCGACCGGCTGGGCTTCACCAACCTGAAATCGGCGGCGACCGGCGGCGCGGCGCTGGGGCCCGACACCTTCAAGTTCTTCCAGGCGCTGGGCGTCCCGCTTCGCCAGATCTACGGCCAGACCGAGACGATGGGCGCCTACACCGTCCATCGCGGCAACGACGTGGATTTTGACACGGTCGGCGTTCCGTTCGACGGCGGCATTGAGGTGAAGGTGATCGACGCCGACCACAACGGGGTCGGCGAGATCGTCACCCGCCACCCCAACATGTTCGCCGGCTATTACCGCAACGAGACCGCGACCGTCGCCGACATGCGCGACGGTTGGATGCACACCGGCGATGCCGGCTTCTTCGACAAGAAGGGCCATCTGGTCATCATCGACCGCATCAAGGACATCGCCACCACCGCCCAGGGCGACCGCTTCAGCCCGCAATACATCGAGAACAAGCTGAAGTTCAGCCCCTATGTGGCCGAGGCAGTGATCCTGGGCGACAAGCGCGAGTATCTGTCGGCGATCATCTGCATCCGCTTCCCCATCGTGTCGAAATGGGCGGAGAAGAATCGGATCGCGTTTACGACCTACTCGGACCTGTCGTCGAAGCAGGAGGTCTACGACCTGCTGCGGGCCGAGGTGGAGCGGGTGAACCAGACGCTTCCCGAGTATCAGCGCATCTCCAAGTTCCTGCTGCTCTATAAGGAGCTTGACGCCGACGACGGCGAGCTGACCCGCACCCGCAAGGTGCGCCGCGGCGTCATCGGCGAGAAGTACGGCACCATCATCGACAGCATCTATGCCGGCCAGCCGAAGATCGACGTGGACACCACGATCGCCTTCCAGGACGGCACCAAGCAGCGCATCCGCACGACGCTGACCGTCATCGACCTGGCTCCGACTGCCGCGGTGAAGAAGCCGCAGCCGGTTGCGGCGTGAGGAGAGCGCGATGCACACCGCCAATCACACCCTCTCCCGCCCCAGGAGAGGGAGGGGACCCGTGCGCGGCACGGGGAGGGGGAGGGGGCCGGCAAGAAGCGGGCGCCCTGATCCTTGGATGACCCCTCACCCGACCGCTTCGCGGTCCCCCTCTCCCGGGGCGGGAGAGGGACAGAAAGAGGCCACGCCATGACCCTTCTGTTTCAGCTTCTCGTCAACGGCCTGATCGTCGGCGCGCTGTATGGCGTGGTCGCCATGTCCTTCGTGCTGATCTACAAGGCCAGCCGCATCGTCAATTTCGCGCAGGGCGAATTCCTGCTGATCGGCGCCTGGACCTGCTGGTGGCTGCTGACCAGCTGGCAGTTGCCCTTCTGGATCGGCTTCCCGATCACGCTGGTCTTCATGCTGGCCTTCGGCGTCATCCTGCAGATCGTCGTCCTAAGGCCGATGATCGGCGAGCCGATCATCTCCGTCATCATGGTGACGATCGGCCTGTCGATCGTCTTCCAGGCGGCGATGAAGTGGATGTTCGGCGTCTTCGCCAAGCCCTTCCCGCCGATCTTCGCCAGCCCCACCATGAACCTGTTCGGGCTGGAGGTACAGACCGTCTACGTGATGTCGCTGTTGATCTCGATCCTGATCATGGCGGGCTTCGGCTGGTTCTTCAAATATTCGCGGACCGGCCTCGCCATGCGGGCCACCGCCTTCGACCAGCAGGTGGCGCAGTCGCTGGGCATCTCGGTCCGCCACATGTTCGCGATGAGCTGGGCGATCTCCGCCATGGTGTCGGCGGTGGCCGGCGTCACGGTGGGCGTGGTCAACGGCGTGTCGTCGGCCCTGTCCTTCTTCGGCATCAAGGTGTTCCCGGCGGTGATCCTGGGCGGCCTCGACAGCGTCATCGGCGCGGTGGTCGGCGGCCTGATCGTCGGCGTGCTGGAGAACATGGCGCACTACCTGGACAGCCAGTGGCTGAACTGGGGCAACATGTACGAGATCGCGCCCTTCTACGTCCTGATCGCCATCCTGATGATCAAGCCCTACGGCCTGTTCGGCACCAAAGACATCGAGCGCGTGTGAGGCCCCCATGGCATCCGTCAGCATCATCCCGAGCGGCGATTACAAGACGTCCTACGGGTCCGACACCACCATCTTCCCGACCAGGACCAGCCGCAACTTCGCGATCCTGGGCGTGGTCCTCCTGCTGGCCTGCCCGGCCTTCATGGACCGCTACTGGCTCAGCCTGCTGATCCAGATCAGCTATCTCGGCATCGCGGCACTCGGCCTGAACATCCTGGTCGGCTTCACCGGCCAGATCTCCATCGGCCATTCTGCCTTCTTCGGCTTCGGCGCCTTCGCCTCGGCCTGGCTCAGCAACAGCGTCGGCGTCCCGGTGGCGCTGGCCATCCCGCTGGCGGGCGTCATCACCACGCTGGTCGGGCTGCTGTTCGGCATGCCGGCGGCGCGGCTGAAGGGCCTGTATCTCGCCATCGCCACGCTGGCGGCGCAGTATATCCTGCAGGACTTCTTCGCCCGCGCCGACTGGTTCACCGGCGGCACCGCCGGCACCATCGCCGAGCCGCTGACCATCTTCGGCTTCGCCTTCGACACCGACGAGCGCTTCTTCTACGTCGCCCTGGTGGCGCTGGTGGTGATGTACATCCTGGCCACCAACCTGATGCGGACCCGCGACGGCCGCGCCCTGGTGGCGGTGCGCGACCATTATCTCTCCGCCGAGATCATGGGCATCAACCTGACGAAGTACCGGACGATGTCCTTCGGCATCTCCGCCTTCTACGCCGGCATCGGCGGCGCGCTGTACGCCCACTACCTGCAGTTCGTGTCGGTCGAGGGCTTCACCATCCTCTTCTCGATCCAGTTCCTGGGCATGATCATCATCGGCGGGCTGGGCTCGATCATGGGCACGCTGATGGGCACCGCCTTCATGGTCTTCCTGCCCGAGGCGATGCAGGCGCTGACCAAGCTGGTGAGCGGCACCGCCATCGATACCGCGCTGAACCTGAAGGACAACATCGCCTTCCTGCGCGAGATGTCGATCGGCCTCGTCATCATCCTGTTCCTGGTGTTCGAGCCCGACGGGCTGGCCCACCGCTGGAAGCAGATCAAGGCCTACTGGAAGCTCTATCCCTTCTCGCACTGATCTCGACGCTTTTGCCGATCAACAAACAGAACAGAATGGGGAGTAAACGCACCATGTCGATCAAGACCGCGCTCTTCGCGACCTCTGCGCTCCTGCTGGCGACCTCCGCCACCGGTGTCACCTCCGCTTGGGCCGACATCCCGGTCGGCCATCTGGCGGACCAGTCCGGCGCCACCTCCGACGTCGGCGTGCCCTATGCGCAGGGCGTGTCGGACGCGCTGGCCTACATCAACGCCCATGGCGGCATCAACGGCACCAAGCTGGCGGTCGACACCGTCGACTACGGCTATCAGGCGCCGCGCGCCATCAGCCAGTACAAGAAGTGGTCGTCGGGCAGCGACAAGATCGCGGCCCTGCAGGGCTGGGGCACCGCCGACACCGAGGCGCTGACCGGCTTCGTCGGCAAGGACGAGATCCCGGCCTATTCCGGCTCCTACTCCGGCCACCTGACCGACCCGACCGGCAAGGGCCCGCACGGCTCCAAGCCGGCGCCCTACAACTTCTTCTATGGTCCCTCATATTCCGACGCGCTGCGCGGCATGCTGATGTGGGCGGCGGAGGACTGGAAGAAGCAGGGCGGGCAGGGCAAGCCGAAATACGTCCACATGGGCGCCAACCATCCCTATCCCAACGCGCCGAAGGAAGCCGGCGAGCAGCTGGCCAAGGAGCTGGGCTTCGAGGTGCTGCCGGCCGTGCAGTTCGCCCTGACCCCCGGCGACTACACCGCCCAGTGCCTGACCCTGAAGGAAGCCGGCGCCAACTACGCCTATCTCGGCAACACCGCCGGCTCCAACATCTCGGTGCTGAAGGCCTGCCAGACGGTCGGCGCCAAGGTGCAGTTCATGGGCAATGTCTGGGGCATGGACGAGAATGCCGCCAAGGCCGCCGGCGCCGCCGCCGACGGTGTGGTGTTCCCGATGCGCACCGCGGTGACCTGGAACGGCGACGCGCCAGGCATGAAGACGCTGAAGGAGATCTCCAAGATCTCCGACGCGGCCGGCACCGCCTACCGTCCGGTGCACTACATGGCCGGCGTCTGCACCGCCTTCTACATGAAGGAGGCGATGGACTGGGCGTCGAAGAACGGCGGCGTCACCGGCCCGAACATCCGCAAGGGCATGTACCAGAAGAAGGATTGGGTTCCGGCCGGGCTTGAGGGCGTCTGCGTTCCGTCGACCTGGACCGAGAACGACCACCGCGGCATGACGGCGGTCAACATCTACCGCGCCAAGGTGTCGGGCGAGACCGGCGCCAGCGTCGCCGATCTGGTCAAGGCCGGCACCATCAAGCTGGACAAGCTGACCACCGTCGACGTCCCGCGCAAGCCGGAATGGCTGGGCTGGTAAGTCCTTGAGCAAGCGGCGCCTCCGCCCCGTTTCCGGCGGGGGCGCCCCCCTTCTTACGAACAGTTCAGGTGCCGCATGCTGACCACCGCCACGGCCGCTTCGACCAACGCTCCAGTCGCACCGCCCGTCACGGCTGCGAAGCGGATGATGCTGTCCGTCAACAACATCGAGGTCGTCTACAACGACGTGATCCTCGTGCTCCGCGGCCTCAGCCTGGAGGTGCCCGAGGGTGAGATCGTGGCATTGCTGGGCGCCAACGGCGCCGGCAAATCGACGACGCTGAAGGCGATCTCCGGCCTGCTGAAGACCGAGGACGGCGAGGTCACCCGCGGCGACATCACCTTCAACGGCGAGCGCATCAACGGCATCGACCCCGACCAGATCGTCCGCAAGGGCATCTTCCAGGTGATGGAAGGCCGGCGCATCATCGCCGACATGACCTGTCTGGAGAACCTGCGGCTCGGCGCCTACACCCGCCGCGACAACGGGGTGAAGGACGATCTGGATATGGTCTTCAGCTATTTCCCCCGGCTGAAGGAGCGCACCGGTCTTGCCGGCTACCTGTCCGGCGGCGAGCAGCAGATGCTGGCCATCGGCCGCGCGATGATGGCCCGGCCGAAGCTGATCCTGATGGACGAGCCCAGCATGGGCCTGTCGCCGCTGATGGTGAAGGAGGTGTTCAGCATCGTCCAGCAGATCAACAAGGACCTTGGCGTCACCATCCTGCTGGTGGAGCAGAACGCCCGTATGGCGCTGCAGGCGGCCACCCGCGGCTACATCATGGAGAACGGCAAGGTCGTGCTGGACGGCACCGCCGAAGAGCTGCGCAACAACGAGGACGTGAAGGAATTCTACCTCGGCGGCGGCAACGAGGAGCGCAAGAGCTTCAAGAATTTGAAGAGCTTCAAGCGGCGCAAGCGCTGGATTTGAGGGCGGCAACTCTCCCGTGTCACCTCGGCCGACCCCTGAACGGACGAACGACCATGACCGATTTCTACGACGACCTCGAAACCCGTTCCTCCGACCGGCGCGAGGCCGAGCAGTTTGCGGCGCTGCCCGCCCATCTGCACCATGCCAAGGACGCGGCGCCCTATTTCCGCGAATTGCTGGCCGACATCGACCCGGCGACGATCCATGACCGCAACGCGCTGGCCACCCTGCCGGTGACGCGGAAGGCCGACCTGATCGCCTTGCAGCAGGCGAACCCGCCCTTCGGCGGTCTGGCGGCGGTGGAGATCGGGCGGCTGGCCCGCGTCTTCGCCTCCCCCGGACCGATCCACGATCCGGAGCCGCATGGCGTCGACCCGTGGCGCAGCGCCCGCGCGCTCTTCGCCGCCGGCTTCCGTGCCGGCGACCTCGCCCACAACTGCTTCGCCTATCACCTGACCCCCGCCGGCTCGATGTTCGAGACCGGGGCGCACGCCATCGGCTGCGCCGTCATCCCGGCCGGCACCGGCAACACCGAGATGCAGGCCCAGGTCGTCGCCAGCCTAAAGCCGCGCGGCTATATTGGCACGCCCGACTTCCTGAAGATCATCCTGGAGAAGGGCGACGCGCTGGGGCTCGACATGTCGTCGATCCGCATCGCCAGCGTGTCGGGCGGCCCCTATCTGCCCGATGCCCGGGCCTTCTACGAAGCGCGCGGGCTGGAGGTGTACCAGTGCTACGGCACCGCGGATCTCGGCATCGTCGCCTATGAGACCGAGGCGCGTTCCGGGCTGGTGGTGAACGAGGGCTGCATCGTCGAGATCGTCCGCCCCGGCACCGGCGACCCGGTTCCCGACGGCGAGGTCGGCGAGGTGGTGGTGACCATCTTCAACCCGGCCTATCCGCTGATCCGCTTCGCCACCGGCGACCTGTCGGCGGTGCTGCCGGGGACCAGCCCCTGCGGCCGGACCAACATGCGGCTGAAGGGCTGGATGGGCCGCGCCGACCAGACCACCAAGGTCAAGGGCATGTTCGTCCATCCGAGCCAAGTGGCCGAAGTGCTGCGCCGCCATCCCCTGATCGGCCGCGCCCGCTTGGTGGTGGGACGGCAGGACGCCAGCGACACGATGACGCTGCGTTGCGAGGCGGAGGAGAGCGGGGAGGGCTTGGCCGCCGCCATCCGCGAGACGCTGGCGTCGGTGACCAAGCTGAAGGGGGCGGTGGAGTTCGTCGCGCCGGGGAGTCTGGCGAACGACGGCAAGGTGATCGACGACATGCGGGGGTGAGTGGTCGCGGCGGGTGCCCGCCGCGACCGCCTTTACCTCAGCATTCCGCGTCGGCCGACGGCATCAGCTCGTACTGCGGCTTGTAGCCCGGTTGGGCGCGGATGCGGTCGGCCCAGGCCTGGACGTTGGGGTAGTCCTTGGCATCGATGGCCGATTCGTTCAGCAGGTCGATCCAGGGGAAGGCGAAGATGTCGGCGATGGTCAGCCGATCGCCCTCGATGAAGCTGCGGCCGGCCAGATGCTGGTCGAACAGCTTCAGGCCGCTCGCCGCCGAGGCGTCGATCCAGGGCAGGGCGTTGGCGTCGCCGTTGAACTTGCGCACCGCGCGGGCGCGCTGGACCGGCAGCAGCACGTCAGCCAGCCAGCTCAGCCATTCGGCGAGGCGGATCTTTTCGATCTCGTCACGGCCGCCGAACTGGCCGGTCTGTTCGGCCAGATAGGTCAAGATCACGCTGGATTCGGAAACCGAGCGGTCGCCATGCACCAGCGTCGGCACCCGGCCGAAGCGGTTGATCGCCTGATACTCCGGCGACTTCTGCTGGCCGTTGCGCAGGTCGACATGGCGGTACTGGAAGGGAATGCCGCCCAGCCGGAAGAACAGCCCGATGCGGGTCGCGGGCTGGGAATTCACGTTGCCGTAAAGGATGAAGGCTGCGGTCACGATGCTCTGTCTCCCTGAAGTGCGGACACCAAATCACCGGTGTCCGGCGTTGCAGAGAGCATGTCCTTAACCAATCCGTTCGCGCCAGCGGAAACGGTGCCGATAAGATCAAGGCGGCCCCGCCCCATTCTCATGGCAAAGCGGGGCCGTCTCCGCCTCAAACGTCGCTGGTCGCCGGCTCCTGCACCCGCTTCACGCCCAGCAGCTTCAGCACATAGCGTTCGTACACCGGTTCGCTGATGCCTTTGCGGACCTTGCGCAGGAAATAGCGCTCGAACCCGATCTTGGCGAAATGGACCCAGCGCCCGTGCGACGACCAGTTGACGTTGCGCGGCGGGATTTGCGGCATGGCGACGAAGGCGACGCCGCTATCGCCGAAATCGGCGAGGCACAGTGCGCTCCAGGTTGCTTCCTCCACCGGCTCTTTGCCGTCGAGCAGGGAGCGGATGTTGCGGGCGGCGGCGGTGACCATCGTTTCGATCATATAGCCGGTCTTCGGCACGCCGACCGGCACCGGCGTCTTTTCCACTGGCGGGATGGCGATGCAGACGCCGACGCCGAAGACGTTGCGATGGGTCGGGTTGCGCTGGTGCTTGTCGGCCAGGACGAAACCGCGCGGGTTGACCAGCCCGTCGGCACCGCGCAGGGCGGCGATGCCGCGGAAGGCCGGCAGCATCATGGTCAGGCGGCTTTCGACCACATGCGCCGTCTTCTCCCGGCCGGCCTCGTCCATCTCCGTGACATGCACGGCGTCGGGGGTGAAGCGGTCGGTGCGGGCGTTGACGATCCACTTGATGTGACGCTCGCGCAGCGCCGATTCCAGAAGCCCCTTGGTGTCGCCGACGCCGCCCAGCCCGAGATGGCCGACATAGGGTTCCGAACTGATGAAGGTGATGGGGACCTTGTGGCGGATCTTCCGGCGCCGCAGGTCGGCATCGGCGATCATCGCGAACTCGTAGGCCGGGCCGAAGCAGGAGGCGCCCTGAACCGCGCCGATCACCAGCGGGCCGGGGTCGCGGCAGAAGGCCTCCCACCGCTCGGCCGCCTCCACCGCATGGTCGACATGGCAGATGGAGATGGTGTTGGCCTGCGGACCGAAGCCCTCGATCTCGTCGAAGGCAAGCTCCGGGCCGGTGGCGATTACCAGCTGGTCGTAGTCGAGGCTGGTGCCGTCGTTCAGTTCCAGCCGGTTCTCCTCCGGCCGCACCTGACGGCAGCCGACGGGGGTGAAGGCGATGCCCTTGCGGGCGAAAGGCTCGGCAAGCGGGACGGTGATGTCCTCCCGCTTGCGCCAGCCCACGGCAACCCAGGGGTTGGACGGCACGAACTGGAAGCTGTCGCTGTTCGACACGACGGTGATCCGGTCCCCCGGCCGTGCCAGTTCCTTCATCTCGTAGGCCATCGGGATGCCGCCGATGCCCGCGCCGAGGACGACGATATGCGCCATTGCTGTGTTTCCTCTCCTAGTTCGTCGGGGCCTTCTTGTCGGTCACCGCATTGGGGTCACCGCCGGGCCTTTGCCGTTTTGGGGGTGTGGAGCGCCGCCGCTCCCTTAGGAGAAGGCGACGCCGGAGCGCGCGCCCAGCCGCTTCAGGATCATCGCCAGCGGGCAGAAGCGGGTGAAGGCGGCCTGCAGCAGGTTGGCGCCGACGAAGGCGGTCAGCCAAAGCCACTGCGGGCTGTGCAGCTGCGACAGCGCCAGACTGACCAGGATCATGGTCCCGGCGAAGGCCATCACGATACGATCGATGCTCATGTCCGTGTCTCCGGTGGGGAAGAGGGGAGTGCCGACGAATGGTCCGGCGGCGGTCCGTAGCAGTAGAGGCCCTGCAGCACCTCGATCACCGCGGCGGCCTCGGCGCTGGCCAGCGCGTAGACGATCGAATGCCCATCGCGCCGGGTGCGGACGAGGCCGTCGGCGCGCAGCCGGGCCAGATGCTGCGACAGGGCCGATTGACTGAGACCGATGGCGGCCACGAGCGCGCCGACGCACATCTCCCCGTGCGCCAGATGGCAGAGGATGGAAAGGCGCCGTTCGTTGGCAATCGCCTTCAGCAGGCGCGCCGCGGAGCGGATATGGCGGCCATCCGAATCATTCATTGACACTAAATTAGAGTATTCTAAATTAAAGGTCAACAGGCGTCCGCCGCACCTATCCGTCCGTTCTTGCCGTCCGAGGTGGCCCCATGTCCCGTCGATCCTCTCCAGCCCGTCTGGCCGCCCCCCTCGCCCTAGCCCTGCTGTGCGTCGCCGGCTTCCCGTCGCCGGCGCGTGCCCAGCAGCCGGCCCCACAGGCGGAGGTGAAGGCGGAGCTACCTGCCAGCATCACGATCCAGCCCCGCCCGGTGGAGGATCTGAAGGCCGTCTACGCCACGGTGGAAAGCGTCCACGAGACGCTGGCCCGCACCCGCATCGGCGGCACCATCGCCGAGCTGAAGGTGAAGGAAGGGGACAAGGTCACCACCGGCCAGCTGCTGGCTACCGTCCGCGACCCGAAACTGCCCTTGCAGATCGTCTCGCTGGACGCGCGCATCCAGGCCTTGCAGGCGCAGCAGCATCAGGCCGAACTGGAGCTGGACCGGGCGCAGCGCCTGCGCGCCAGCGGGACGGGCACGCAGCAGCGGCTGGACGACGCGCAGTCGGCGGTGGACGTCGCCCGCGCCCAGATCGCCGCCATGAAGGCGGAACGGGCGGTGGTCGAGCAGCAGCTGCACGAGGGCGAGGTGCTGGCCCCGGCCAACGGCCGCATCCTGCAGGTCAAGGTGATCGACGGCGCGGTGGTGGTCCCCGGCGAGACGGTGGCGAGCATCGCCACGGAAACCTATGTGCTGCGCCTGCACCTGCCGGAGCGCCACGCCCGCTTCATGCATGAGGGCGACCCGGTGCTGGTCGGCAACCGCGGGCTGGCCCCGGCCGCTCCCCAGGCGGGTGATATCGCTCCCGCCGGTGAAACCGCGCTGAAGCGAGGCACGGTGCGGCAGGTCTATCCGGAACTGTCGGGCGGGCAGGTGGTCGCCGACGCCACCGTCACCGGACTGGGAGACTTCTTCGTCGGCGAACGGGTGCGGGTCTATGTGGCGACCGGCACGCGGCAGGCCATCGTGGTGCCGCCGGACTGGATCGTCCGCCGTTTCGGCACCGATTTCCTGCGGCTGGCCGACGGCACCGAAACGCCGGTTCAGGTCGGCGGGCCGATCCCCGCGCTGGACGGCCAGCCCGGCGGGATTGAGGTGCTGTCGGGACTGAAGCCGGGCGACGTGATCGTCCGGCCGGAGGGCGTGTGATGAAGCTCGGCATTTCCGGGGTGTTGACGCGGACCTTCATCCGCTCGCCCCTGACCCCCCTGCTGCTGCTGGCCTCGCTGGTGGTCGGCGCCGTCGCGCTGATGTCGCTGCCGCGCGAGGAGGAACCGCAGATCAGCGTGCCGATGGTGGACATCCTGGTCCGCGCCGACGGGCTGAAGGCCGACGACGCGGTCGAGCTGGTGACCAAGCCGCTGGAGGAGATCGTCAAGGGCATCGACGGGGTCGAGCACACCTACAGCCAGACGATGGACGACCGGGTGGTGGTGACCGCCCGCTTCCTGGTCGGCACCTCGTCCGACGACGCCATCCTGCGCGTGCACGAGAAGGTGCGCGCCAACATGAACCGCATCCCGCTCGGCATTCCGGAACCGCTGATCGTCGGGCGCGGCATCAACGACGTGGCGATCCTGACTCTGACGCTGGCGCCCAAGCCGGAGGAGGCGGGGCGCTGGACCGACACCGCGCTGCACGGCGTCGCCGACGAACTGCTGGCCCAGCTGGTCCAGGTCGAGGATGTCGGCAAGAGCTACATCGTCGGCGGCCGGCCCGACCAGATCCGGGTGGAGCCGGACCCGGAAAAGCTGGCGCTGTTCGGGGTGACGCTGAACCAGCTGGTCGACAAGGTGAAGAACGCCAACCGGTCCTTCATCGTCGGATCGGTGCGCGACAAGGGCGGCAGCCTGCCGGTGGTGGCGGGCCAGACCCTGCAGGGAACGGCGGACATCGGCCTGCTGCTGGTCACCACCCGCGACGGACGCCCGGTCTATGTCAAGGACGTGGCCGACATCGTCGTCGGCTCGCGGCCCGACGACAGCATGGCCTGGACGATGACGCCGGACGGCAAGGGCGGGCTGGTCCGCACCCCGGCCGTCACCCTCGCCATCGCCAAGCGGGCCGGCGCCAACGCCGTCACCATCGCCGAGCGCGTGCTGGAGCGCGTCCACGCCATCGAGAGGGAGTCGCTGCCGAAGGGACTGACGCTGACCGTCACCCGCAATTACGGCGAGACCGCCAACGAGAAGGTGAACGAGCTGCTGTTCCATCTGGCGCTCGCCACCGTCACCATCGTCGCGCTGATCGTGCTGG
Source organism: uncultured Azospirillum sp. (assembly GCA_965650625.1). Taxonomy (GTDB): domain Bacteria; phylum Pseudomonadota; class Alphaproteobacteria; order Azospirillales; family Azospirillaceae; genus Azospirillum. The sequence goes on from CBFGPE010000011.1 coordinate 24,623, forward strand.
CCATCGGCTGGCGCGAGGGCATCGTGACGCTGATCGTCATCCCGACCACGATCCTGCTGACCATGTTCGCGTCCTGGCTGATGGGCTACACCATCAACCGGGTCAGCCTGTTCGCCCTGATCTTCTCCATCGGCATCCTGGTGGACGACGCCATCGTCGTGGTCGAGAACATCGACCGGCATTGGGCGATGAAGGATGGCCGGTCCAAGGTGCAGGCCGCCATCGAGGCGGTGGCCGAGGTCGGCAACCCCACCATCATCGCCACCCTGACCGTCATCGCCGCCCTGCTGCCGATGATGTTCGTGTCCGGCCTGATGGGGCCGTATATGAGCCCGATCCCCGCCAACGCGTCGGCGGCGATGGTGTTCAGCTTCTTCGTCGCCATGGTGCTGACGCCCTGGCTGATGGTGAAGCTGCGGCCCGGCGACACGCCGGCGGCGGGGCATGGCGGCGGTGGCCATGAGGGTGGCCATGAAGGCGGCGGCGCGCTGGGGCGGATGTATCTGGCGGTGGCGCGGCCGCTGATCCGCAGCAAGCGGCGGGCCTGGATTTTCCTGCTGGTGGTGGGGGTCGCGACCCTGGCTTCGACCACGCTGTTCTATACCAAGGACGTGGCGGTGAAGCTGCTGCCCTTCGACAACAAGTCGGAACTGCAGGTCGTCGTCGATCTGCCGCACGGCGCCTCGCCGGAGGAGACCGAGCGCGTGCTGCTGAACGCGGCGCGGGCGATCGCCGACCTGCCGGAGCTGGAAAGCGTCCAGGCCTACAGCGGCACCGCCTCCCCCTTCAACTTCAACGGTCTGGTCAGGCATTACTATCTGCGCGACCAGCCGGAGCAGGGCGATCTGCAGGTGAACCTCGCGCCGAAGGGCGAGCGCAGCCGAAGCAGCCACGAGATCGCGCTCGACGTCCGCGCCCGCCTGAAATCGGTGGCGGTGCCGGACGGCACGACGGTCAAGGTGGTCGAGGTGCCGCCCGGCCCGCCGGTGCTCTCCACCCTGCTGGTCGAGGTCTACGGCCCCGACGCGGCGACGCGTCAGAAGGCGGCGCACATCGTCGAGGACGCCTTCCGCGGCGTCGACTTCATCGTCGACGTCGACAACACCGTCCGGCCGCCCGGCGAGCGGCTGCGCTTCGCGCTCGACCATGAAAGCCTGGAGTTCCATGGCGTCGAGGAGCAGGCGGTCTACGACACCTTGCAGGCGCTGGTCGGCGGTGTGCCGGTCGGCTATTCCCACCGCGGCGCCGGGCGCAATCCCATCGAGATCGCGGTGCAGCTGCCAAAATCGGGCCTGTTCCTGTCCGAGCGCATCCTCGCCACGCCGGTGCCGGGTGCGCGCGGAACCGTGGAATTGGGCGACCTCGTCACCATGACGCGGGAGCCGGCCTCCTACCCGCTGTTCCGCCGCAACGGCCGCTATGCCGAGATGGTGATGGCCGACCTCGCCGGCCGGTTCGAGGCGCCGATCTACGGCATGCTGGCGGTGCAGGACCGCTTGAAGCAGGTCGATTGGAAGGCCGCCGGTCTGGGGGCGGAGCCTGAAATCCTGCTGCACGGCCAGCCCGAGGACCAGAGCAAGCCGGCGCTGCTGTGGGAGGGCGAATGGGAGATCACCTATGTCACCTTCCGCGACATGGGCGCGGCCTTCGGCGTGGCGATCCTCGGCATCTATCTGCTGGTGGTCGGCCAGTTCGGCAGCTTCAAGCTTCCGCTGGTGATCCTGGTGCCGGTGCCGCTGACGCTGATCGGCATCGTGCTCGGCCACTGGCTGTTCGGCGCGGCCTTCACCGCGACCTCGATGATCGGCTTCATCGCGCTGGCCGGCATCATCGTCCGCAACTCCATCCTGCTGGTGGACTTTATCCGTCACCTGCGCGAGCGCGGGATGAGCGTGCGCGATGCGGTGCTGGAGGCGGGGGCGATCCGCTTCAAGCCGATCCTGCTGACGGCGGTCGCCGCGATGATCGGCGCGGCGTTCATCCTGACCGACCCGATCTTCCAGGGGCTGGCGATCTCGCTGCTGTTCGGGCTGCTCAGCTCCACGCTGCTGACGGTGCTGGTGATCCCGGCCATCTACGTCGTGCTGCGCGGCGCCGCGCCCACCCTGCCGCCGCAGCGGGGGGAGAGGGTGGAGGGTCCGCAGGAAAAGACTGTGGCGGCGGGGGAACTGGTGGGGACATGAGGGGGCGATAAATGCCCTCTCCCGCCCCGGGAGAGGGAGGGGACCCACGAAATGGGGAGGGTGAGGGGTATTCCAAGGAACCATGCGGTTCGTGATTCTTGCATCCCCCCTCACCCTTCCCACCGCTTTGCGGCGGGCCCCTTCCCTCTCCCGGGGCGGGAGAGGGAGGTCCCTACGCCTCTGAATCGCCGGACGCGCAGAACAGGTGGTAGAGGTCGCCCAGGATCGGGCGCACCCGGTCGGAGCCGATGCGGTAATGGATCGCGGTGCCCTGCCGCCGGGTGGCGACCAGCCCCTCCTCGCGCAGCTTGGCGAGATGCTGGGACAGGTTGGATTGCGACAGGCCGAGGCGGCGCACCAGCTCGCCAACCTGCATCTCGCCCTCCAGAAGGCTGCACAGGATCATCAGTCGGTGGCGGCTGGCGATGGAGCGCAGGAAGCCTTCCGCCTCCGCGGCCCGTGCTTCGAAATCGGCAGCCTCGAAGTCCGGGGTATTGAGTGCCGTGTCGCCCAGCGTTGAGGTCATCGCCTGGACCATCCTGATACCGGAAATCGCAAAATTAGCTTAATCTAAAATACATCTTGGCCCCACCGGTTCAAGGGATTTGTCGGGACGGAACGGCCGGCTCAGCCGGTTCGCCGCAGCGACAGGCCCGACGCGGCGATGCGGAAGCCGCCGTCCGGCGTCGGCTCCACCGTTTCGCCGCCGTCCAGGCGATAGCTCTTGCTCTCCGGAACCCAGCCGGCGGGCCCGCGGAAGGTCACCATCTGGATGAAACTGGTCGTCTCGACCACGGCATGGGTGCTGCCGTCCTCGGCCGTCGCCTCGAAGCGGTCCGTTTCCATCTCCTGACGCAAAGGCATCGGCCTGCTCCCTCCCACATCCGCAGCGGCCCATAGCCTGCCACGGGGCCGCCGAAGCGAGCCATTAGTTTAATTTGTACCTTTCGCGAGGAAAGCTCGTTTGTTCGCGCACCCCCGGCTTTTTATCGTCCGGCCATCGCAACAGCGGAAAACGGGGTTGGAGATGATCGAAAGACGGGGATTCTTGGCGGCGACGGGCGGGGTTCTGCTGCTGTCGGCGGCAGGGGCGGCTGCTGCGGAAAGCAAGAAGAGCAAGGCTGGCAACGCGTCCGGCAGCGATGCGCTGGCCGGGAAGATGACGGAGCTGGAGGCCCGCAGCGGCGGCCGGCTCGGTGTCGCGGTGCTCGACAGCGGGAACGGCAAGCTGCATGGCTGGCGCGGGGACGAGCAGTTTCCGATGTGCAGCACCTTCAAATTTCTATTGGCTGCCGCCGTCCTGAAGACTGTGGACCAGGGCAAGGACCGGCTGGACCGGCGGATCCCGGTGACCAAGGCCGATCTGGTGCCCTATGCGCCCTTCGCCGAAACCCGGCTGAACGGCACGCCGCCAACGGTGGCCGAACTGTGCGAGGCGGCGCTGACGCTCAGCGACAATGTCGCGGCCAACCTGCTGCTGCCGGGCATCGGCAACCCGGCCGGCCTCACCGCCTTCATGCGGGGCATCGGCGACAAGACCACCCGGCTGGACCGCAACGAGCCGACGCTGAACACCGCGATCCCCGGCGATCCGCGCGACACCACCACGCCCGCCGCCATGGTGCGCAGCATGGAGCGCATCCTGGTCGGCGACGTGCTGCGGCCGGACTCCCGCCGGCAGTTGATCGACTGGATGGTCGCCAACAAGACCGGCGACAAGCGCCTGCGCGCCGGGCTGCCGGCCGGCTGGCGGGTGGGGGACAAGACGGGGACCGGCACCAACGGCACCGCCAACGACATCGCCATCGTCTGGCCGGAAGGCCGTGCGCCGCTGCTGGTCGCCTGCTATCTGACGCAGACGGCGGAGGGCTTCAAGCAGCAGGACTCCATCCATGCCGAGGTGGCGCGGGCGGTGGCCGGGTTGATCGGCTGAGCTGTCTTAAGCGGGAGATGCCGGCGCCGGCTGCGGCGGCTGCGAAGCCTGGGCCCACCGCACGATGGACCGCACGGCGTTCAGGGCGTGGACGTTGTCCTGAATGTGGAAATGTCGCCGCAACTCGACGACCGCCGCCCACTCGCCGCTCTCGTGAAACGCCTTCTGGATTGCGGCGGCTTCATCCTGGCTGACGCTGAACATCCGAACCTCATGGCCGACCTTGCGACCTTCGCCGCCGATCATGCACCGGCGGGGAACAAGGTTGCAAGGGCACCGATGGTCGGGTCATGTCAGTTGGCGGAAAATGGATGGTCGGCGGCATAGGCGGCGATCCGGCCGGCCAGATGGTCGGCCAGCGCATCGACCCGCAAGGGGCGGCGGCGGCCCGAGGCGAACAGCAGCTGGAGCGGGGAATCCTCGTCGCTCCACTCCGTCAGCAGCGGGCGCAGGCGTCCGGCGGTGACGTCGGCCGCGACATCCAGCCAGGATTTGTGGGCAATGCCGCAGCCGGCCAGCGCCCAGTCGCGCAGCACGGCGCCGTCGTCGGTGGCGCGGTCGGCCTCCACGACGATGCTGCGCTCGCCCGCCGGCCCGGCAAAGCGCCAGCGATTCAACGGCTCCTGGCCGCGCAGCAGGACGAGGCAGCGGTGGCCGCGCAGATCCTCCGGCACGGCGGGGGTGCCGTGCGCCTCCAGATAGGCGGGTGAGGCCACCGGAACCCGGCGCGACGGCGCCATCCGCCGCCGGACGAAGGCGGAGTCCGGCAGGGCGCCATAGCGCAGCGCACAGTCGAGGTCGTCGCGCAGCAGGTCGGCCAGATGATCGCCCAGCAGCAGGGTGATGCGGATGGCCGGATGGCGGTCGTGGAACTCGTCCAGCCACGGCCGCAGGACCGTCCGGCCGAAATCCGACGGCGCCGCCAGTCGCACCGGCCCGGCGAAGCGGCTGCGGTCGCCGGCCAGCCGTTCGGCCGCCGCGTCCAGCTGTTCCAGCGCCTGCCGGCAACTGGCGAGATAGGCGGCGCCGGCATCGGTCGGGCGGACGCTGCGGGTCGAGCGCTCGAATAGGCGGGCGCCCAGCGCCTGCTCGATCCGTTTCAGCGCGGCGCTTGCCGTCGCCGGCAGCAGGCCGAGCTGCCGCGCCGCCGCCGACAGGTTGCCATGCTCCGCGACGGCAAGCAGCAGGCGGAGGTCGTCGAGCGCGATCATCGTCAAATCCTGTTTGGCAATATCTCAAAATCAGCGTGGATTATGTCCAGGAACGCGGAGGGACACAATGAGGCCCGACGCAAGAGGGATGGCAACCGCCGCCCTGTTTTCTGGAGACCGTCCCATGACCAGTCCGATCACCACCCGAACCAAAGGCCGCTTCGCCGGCGGTGCGCTGTCGCTCATCGTCGCTTTGGCCGCCGCCTCCCTTCCGATGGGACCGGCGACGGCGGCGGAGGCGCTGCCGCAGCCCGCCCATCTGGCCGGCGATGCCGCATCGCCGACCGTGCTGGCCGCGCGCCGCTATGCCGCCTTCTGGAACAGCGGGGACGACGCCTTCGCCCGCGCCGCGCTGGCGCCGGGCTTCACCGACCGCACGCTGCCGCCGGGCCGTCCGCAGGGCATCGACGGGCCGTTGCAGGCCTCCCGCGCCTTCCGCGCCGTGGTTCCAGACCTCACCGCCGACATCGAGGACATGGTGGCGGACGGCGACCGGGTGGCGGTGCATCTGCGCTTCCGCGGCCACTTCACCGGGCGCTTCGGGGAGGCCCAGGGCAGCGGCCAGACGGTGGATTTCCAGGCCTTCGACCTCTACCGCGTGGCGGACGGCCGCATCGCCGAGAATTGGCATTTGGAAGACAATCTGACGCTGCTGCGGCAGCTCGGCATCGTCACGCAGTGAGGGCGGGCAACATGGACAGGAATGAAAAATCCGCGGGTGCCGCAGCGCTGGCGGGCCGCAGTGTGGTGGTCATCGGCGGCGGCTCCGGCATCGGCGGGGCGGTGGCCGCGGCGGCGCGCGGGCAGGGGGCACGGGTGGTCATTGCCGGCCATGACGCCGCGAGGACCCGCATCGCCGCCGAGGCTTTGGGGGTCGAGGGGCTGGCCGCCGACCTGGGCGACCGCGCCAGCCTGGACGCCCTGTTCCGCGGCGTCGGCAGCCTCGACCATCTGGTGGTGACCGCAGGGCCGCAGATCGGCTCCCCCGCCTTCGCGCAGCTCGACCTCGCCGCCGCCCGGCGGGCTTTCGACGTGAAGCTGTGGGGGGCGGCGGAGGCGGTCCAGGCGGCGCTGCCGCATCTGGCGTCGGACGGGTCGGTGACGCTGACCTCCGGCCTGCTGTCGCGCAAGACGAGCGCTGGGTCGCTGACCAAGACGGTGATGAACGCCGCCGTCGAAGCACTGGGCAAGGCATTGGCGAAGGAGCTGGCGCCGCTGCGGGTCAATGTGGTGTCGCCGGGCGTGACGGCGACGGAGAATTGGCGGGCCATCCCGGTGGCCGAGCGCGACGCCTTCTTTGCGAAGGTCGGGGCCGGGCTGCCGGTCGGCCGCGTTGGCCGCGCGGAGGAGATGGCCGCGGCCTTCCTGTTCGCGATGACCATAGGTTTCGTCACCGGATCGGTGGTCGACGTCGATGGCGGAGGCCTGCTGTGAGCGGATCCCTGTTCTCCCCCTACCGGCTGGACGGGCTGGAACTGCCCAACCGCATCGTGATGGCGCCGATGACTCGTGCCCGCGCCGGCGAGGACGAGGTGCCGTCGGATCTCGCCCCGGCCTATTATGCGCAGCGCGCCGGCGCCGGGCTGATCGTGACCGAGGCGACCCAGATCGGCCCCGGCGCCAAGGGCTACTCGCGGACGCCGGGGCTTTACACGCCGGCGCAAATCGCCGCCTGGACAGCGGTGACCGATGCCGTGCATCGGCGCGGCGGGCGCATCGTGGCGCAGCTGTGGCACACCGGGCGGGTGTCGCATCCGATGTTCCACGGCGGGGCGAAGCCGCCGGCTCCCTCGGCGATCCTGCCGGTCGACACCGCGATATGGGCGGTGGGGCCGGACGGGACCGGCGGCATGGTGCCCTGCGTCGAGCCGCGGGAGATGGACGGGGCGGAGATCGCCACGACCGTCGGCCAGTTCGCCGCCGCCGCCGCGCATGCGGTTGCCGCCGGATTCGATGGGGTCGAGCTGCATGCCGCCAACGGCTATCTGATCGAACAATTCCTGCGTGACGGCAGCAACCGGCGGACCGACCGCTATGGCGGGTCGGTGGACAACCGCCTGCGGTTCCTGACCGAGGTGGTGGAGGCGGTGACCGCCGCCATCGGGGCGGAGCGCACCGGCGTGCGCCTGTCGCCGCTGATCACGCTGAAGGGGATGAGCGACGGCGATCCCTACGGCCTGTTCACCCGGGTGATCGACCGGCTGGAGGCGCTGGGCGTCGCGCGGCTGCATTTCGCCGAAGATGACTGGGACAACGGCACGCCCCTGCCGATGGAGTGGCGCAAGGCTTGGCGGGAGAGGTTCCGCGGCACCATCATCGTTGCCGGCCGCTATACGGTGGAGCGGGCGGAGGCGCTGCTGGATGCCGGGCTGGTCGATCTGGTCGCCTTCGGCCGGCCCTTCGTCGCCAACCCGGACCTGCCGGAGCGCCTGCGCCGCGGCCTGCCGCTGGCGGAATTCCGCGCCGACAGCCTGTTCGGCGGCGGGGCGGCGGGCTACACCGATTATCCCGCCATTCGTCCCGCTGCCGCTTCCGCCGGTTGAGGCTCAGGCACCTTCCATCTCCGCATCGGGTTCCATGCCGCCGGACTCGTCGAAATAATCGCCGGCGACGTCCGGCCCCCATTCCTGGACCAGCGCCACCTTCTTCTGCTTCAGCACCTCCACCCGCTTTTCGGCGCGGGTGACCTCCATCCCGGCGACCAGCGGCGGGATGCCGTAATAGAGGCCCCAGCCGACGGCGGCGGCGCTGTACATCACCAGCCACGCCAGTGGGTCGGCGAACACCTTCGCGGCGGCACCGATGGTGTGCTGGTGCTTCCACAAATCGATGGCGAAGGGCATGCAGCCGCAGAAATTCAGCCCGCCGACGGTGATCGGCGCCGATTTGTCGGGGTCGCGGTCGACGACATAGGCGACGATGGTCGGGATCATGCCGATGCCGAACAGGATGGTCGTCGGCAGCACGATCAGCGCCGCCGGGATGATCAGCAGGATCAGCGTGAGGCCGCCGCCCTTTTTTTTCTTCTTGCGCGCCATGGCGGTCCCCCCGTTTTCCGGTCAGAAGGCGAAGAACAGGATGATGCCGGCGACCAGCACCGTCGACAGCAGGCTGGACGCGATGGCGGCGACCTGCCGGCCCGACGTCTCGATGATGGAATTCCGGTCGGCGATGGTGTGCCGGATCTTGTCCATCTCCGCGTCGGCCTCGCGGTAGGCGATCTGCGCCGCCTCGAACTCCAGCCGGTCGCGGCGCAGCGATTCGGGATCGTCCACCACCTTCAGCAGCTCGGTCAGCCGGCCGTTGTGCGCGGCGACGTCCGCCATCTTGCGCACCTCCTGCTGCTGCGGCCGGTTGTGGAAGCGACGGAAGGCGGGGTCGAGCAGAGCGACCACCCAGCTGGCCAGATGGGTCAATCCATCGACCCCGGTGCGGGCCTGGATGTCGGACAGGATGGTCAGCATGGCGATGACGCGCCGCATCGGCTCTACCCCGCTGCCGAGCTGGGTGTAGAGCAGCTCGTCGCCGCGCTTGTGGCGGGCGCCCAGGAAGGCGGCGATCTGGCGGTCGATGGGGTCCCTGTGCCGCTCGCCCCCCGCGGCGATCCAGTCCAGCGCCCGGAGCAGCTCGGCGGACGAGGTCGGCAGCTGCTTGGCGACCAGGCTGCTCATGCAGGGCATGGTCGGGTTCATCTCGTACAGCACGCGCTCCACCCCCAGCCCGTGGCTGGAGCGGTCGAGGAAGCCGCGCAGCTGGTCGAAGGTCTGCACCAGCGGCACGAATTCCGGTTTGAAGTCGGACTGGACGTTGACCCAGAACATCGGCAGCTGGTTGGCGATCACCTCCGCCACAGCCTGGGGGGATTCGCCGCGCATGAAGGCGTCGGCCAGCATGGTGGCGATGCCGTCCGGCATCATCGCCCGGCCGCGATAGCGGATGGGAGCGGCGGGGTCGAGCGCGATGCAGACGCGGGCGACCAGCCGGTCGCCCTGGGTGCCGCCCTTGCCGCTGGAGGCGGTCTGGATGGCGTTGTTGACAGCCTCCGCCCGCACGTCGTCGCCCATCGACCGGCGCAGCCACTTGTCCAGTTCGCCGCTTTCGATGACGGAGGCGGCGGCGGGGGCATGGCGGGCGAAGGCGCGGGCCAGCGTGCGGCAATGCCAGTATTCCGACCCCTGGAATTCCAGCGGCCGGGCGGCGCGGCGGGAAATCTGCGGCTGTTTCGGGCTGAGCCGGCGGCCGGCCACCCACAAATCGAGGTCGTTCAGGGTCCAGCGCTGCTTGGGATCGTCCACCAGCAGGCCGCGCACCACCTCGTTGATCGCCAGCGGCAGCCGGTGCTGCTGGACCAGCGCCGGATAGGATCCGCGCTCCAGCTTCGCCTGCAGCACCGCCTCGTCGTCCAGGCCGGACAGCGGGTTGCGGCCGAGCGCCAGGATCAGCAGGGTGACACCCAGCGAATAGAGGTCATCGGCCATGGTGCCGGTGCCGCGCCCGGCCGGGTTGGCCATGCCGCGCTCGATCGTCTCCAGCAGGACCGGCTGGCCGTAGCCGGGCTGCGCCGACACGCAGTCGCCCAGCATCAGCCCGCCGCCGGCGAGATCGCGGTAGAACAGGTTGGTCGGGCGGATCGCGCCGTGGACGACGCCGCGGCTCGACAGTTCCTTCAGCGCCGAGACCAGCGGGTGGATGATCTGCCGGGTCAGCTGGTCTTCCGGCATCGGGTCCAGCGTGTCGGTCAGCGAGCCCATCAGCCGCTTGCCGCCCGGCCGTTCGAACACCAGGCAATAGCGCCGCCCGCGGTCCTGCGGCCAGTCCACCAGCCCCCAGTCGAGCAGCCGCATGTGGGTGGCGTTGTCGAGACTGCCGACGGTGGAGCAGATGTCCATCCGCGGCAGGATCGAGGCATGGCAGATGATGGCGAAGGGCTCGATCCGCTTTTCGCGCAGAGCCTTGGCGGTGAAGGCGTTGCCGCCGACGGCGTTCAGCAGCGGGATCGGCGCGCCGGGCTGGATTTCGTAGCGTTCAGCGAGCTTGACCGGTTCGGCGTTCGCCATCGCCGCCGTGGCGGCTCCCATCGTAGCGGTCTGAGCATCGGATGGCATGGACGGCGTATCCCCGGGGCGTGCGAATGTGCGCAGGCCTTAGGTGGCGTGAAAAGGGCAAACAAACCCTTAACGTGCGCGTGCGTAACACTATCGGATTGGACAAGAAAGGAAAACCCCCGCCGGTAAGGGCGGGGGTTTGCCGGATGATGGGGATGTTGTCCTCCGCCTGTGCCGTGCGGACGTCAGAACGCCAGGATCGAGCGCAGCAGGACGACGTTCGCCTTGTCGTCCAGGCTGCCGACCTCGCCCTTGGTGTCGACATAGTCGTACTGGGCCTGCAGGGTCAGACCCGGAGCGACGGTGTAGCCGACCCCGACCTCGTAGACGTTGACGTGGCGGCTGCCCTCGGTATCGGTGCGGCCGGCGTCGGCGCCGAACTTGTAGTTGGCCCCGACGGCGAGCGGCCCGGAGACATATTGGATGCCGGCGGTCCAGTTGCGCTGCGCCTCGGTGACGGGCGCCCCGCCCCCGGCGGTGGAGAAGGACTGGCGTTCGCCCGAGCAGTTGTAGTCGGTGTAGCTGCCGCCGACGGAGAAGCCGGCATAGCCGATCATGACGCCGGCCTGCCAGCCGCTCAGGTCGTTGTAGCCGATCCCGGAGGTGTCGGCGACCGCATTGCCGCCCATGTAACCGGCGCTGGCCTTGATCGAGACGCCGGCGAAGCTGTCGCTGTAGTTCGCGCCGACCTCCCAGATGTCTTTGAAGCTGCCGGTTCCCATGATGTTGGACGTGCCGCTCGCCGCGAACTGCGACCGGTTGACGTCGGTGTTGCTGCTGTCGTTGCGTGGGGTGTAGCTGGCGCCCACCTGCAGACCGGCGAGACGCGGCGAGAAATAGGCGATCTTCGTCGCGTTGGCCTCGACGGCCAAGGCCGGATAGAGAATGCTGTTGCGGGTGGTCTGAGCCGCGCCGAACGCCAGGGAACCGGCCGTCGTGCCATTGATGGTGTTGTTCGGGCCGACCCAGAAAATGGGCTGCTCGACGAACACCGACACGTAATCGGACGGCGCGGAGACGTAGGTCTCGTCGCTGAAGGAATTGGTGACGCCGGCGCGGATCTGGCCGAAGGCGCCCTGCGCGAAGATATAGGCGCGGTCGGCGTCAATGGTGCGGTTGTTGTTGGCGCCGCTGTTGGCGCGCAGACGCATGCGGGCGCCATATTCCAGGCCGTTATCGGCCTTGGCCGACGGGACGACGTTCAGGCGGAGCCGGTTGCGGAACTCGGTCGACCGGGTACCGGCGTCGAGGTCCTGGCCCACATAGCCGGCTTCGAAATAGGCGTCGCCGCCGATTTTGACTTCAAACTTGGCCTGGGCATTGGCCGTGCCGGCGCCCGTCGCGAGAGTGACCGCGGCGCAGCCTGCCAGCAGATAACGATTCACAGCTTTAGACTCCATGACGACGGTTTCAACGAAGATTGGACAGAGAAAATCCCGGGGGAGCCGGTTCGGCGCCCTCCGGCCTGCTTGGCAGGCGCGTCCATTGCTCAACGGAAGTCAGCGCAGGTAATGGATGTGGGGCCGCGCGTGATGGGCGGATGTTTCGACGCGCGCCTCGATCGAGAAGACATCCCGCAGCAGGTCCTCGGTCAGCACCTCGTCCGGTGACCCGGTCGCGACGATCCTGCCCTGCTTCAGGACGACCAGCCTGTCGCAGAACATGGCGGCGTGGTTGAGATCATGCAGCGCGGTGATGCTGGTGATGGCGAGTTCTGAAACCAGCTTCAGCAGACCGATCTGGTGCTGGATATCGAGGTGGTTGGTCGGCTCGTCGAGGATCAGTTCCTTCGGCGTCTGCGCCAGCGCCCTGGCGATATGGGCGCGCTGCTTTTCGCCGCCCGACAGGCTGTGCCAGAAGTCATTGCGCTTCGCCGCCATGCCCGCCTTGACCAGCGCATCCTCGACCGCCTCCTCGTCGGCCGGCGACCAACCGGAGAACAGGGAACGGTGGGGGAAGCGGCCGAGCTTCACGACGTCGATGACCCTCAGGCTGGCGTTCGTCGTCGCATGCTGCTCGACGAAGGCGACACGCTGGGCGACGGATCGGCGCGGGATGGTCCGCAGATCGGTGCGGTCGAGCAGGACCCGGCCGGCTTGCGGCTGTTTCAGCCCGGCGAGCAGGCGCAGGAGCGAGGTCTTGCCGGACCCGTTCGGTCCGAGCAGCCCCAGCATCTCGCCCGGACGGGCCTCCAGCGAGACGGCGTCGAGCACGGTCTTCCCGCCGATTCCCCATGTGAGATTTTCGGTCTTGAAGCTCATGACGCACGCTGGAACCGATAGAGGATGACCGAAAAGAAGGGCACGCCGACCAGTGCCGTGACGACGCCGACCGGCAGCACCTGCTGCGGGATCAGGACGCGGGACGCAATGTCGGCCGCCACCATGAAGATCGCGCCGGCGATGGCGCAGGCCGGCAGCAGCCGGACGTGCATCGGACCGACGAGGGATCGGGCGGCATGCGGCACGACAAGGCCGACGAAACCGATCGAGCCGACCATGCTGACGACGGTCGCCGTCATCAGGGCGGTCAGGGCGAAGAGCAGGAGCCGCGCCCGGCCGACATCGACGCCGAGCGCCGCAGCCGCCTCGTCGCCGAAGGCGAAGGCGTCGAGAATCCGTGCGGCGAGCAGACAGGCCACCAGTCCGCCGCTCACCACGATGGCGACCAGCATGAACTCCGGCCAGCGCGCACCGCTGAAGCTGCCGAGCAGCCAGAACATGACGTCGCGCGCCTGCTGCGCATTGCCCGAGGTCGTCACGATGTAGGAGGTCGCCGCGTTGAACAGCTGGGAGGCGGCGACGCCGGCCAGGATCGTGCGGTCGGCGCCGCCGCGCGTGCCGTTCGACAGCAGTGCCACGAAGAGGAAAGCGGCGAAGGCGCCGGTGAAGGCGCCCATCGACAGCGAGACGGCGCCGGCCCCGATGCCGAGGATGACGATTGCGACGGCGCCGGTGGAGGCACCGGCCGAAATGCCGAGCACATAGGGCTCGGCGAGCGGGTTGCGCAGAAGCGACTGCATGATCGCTCCCGACAGCGCGAGGCCAGCGCCGCAGAAGGCCGCGACCAGCGCGCGGCTGAGCCGGTAGTCCCAAATCACCGTCTCATGGATGCGGCTCAGTTCGACCGACGTCCAGCCCAGACGGTTGGTCACGGCGTAGAGGGTGGTCGAGAGCGGGATCGGCAGGTCGCCGATGCCCACGCTGATCGCGATGACGAGCGCGACCGCCGCCAGGGAGGCAACGATCATGCCCCCCAGAACGGTCGAGCGCCCGAACGACTGCCATGTGCCCGTCACTTCAGCAACCCGAGCGCCTTCAGTTGCGCGGCCACCTGTTCGGCACCATAGAGGGTGCGAACGGTCGGATTCATCGCCTGGCCGTCCATGACGACGATCGCCTTGTTCTTGACCGCGGGCATCTGGCTGACCGCCGGATCGGTGGTCAGGAACCTGATCTTGGCCTCGGGCTTGTCGAGTTCCCACCTGTTGCGGTCGAGGCTGGCGACGACGATAACGTCGGGATTGGCGGCCATGATGCCTTCCCAGCCCAGCGTCGGCCACTCGGACTCCGACGTGATGGCATTCGTGCCGCCAAGCAGGTCGGCGATGAATCCGGAGGCGCCATTCCTACCGCCGAGATAGGCGTCGGCGGATGGGGTCGGGCTGGAGAACCAGAAGACGTAGGAGAGCTTGCGGGCGTCCTTCGGAACGATGGCGCGGAGTGCCGCCTCGCGAGCCTTGAAATCGGCGATCAGTGCCTGGCCACGGTCGGCGACATCGAAGATCCGGGACAGCTCGTCGATCTCCCGATAGAGCTGATCCATGCTCCACAGCTGCGACCGGCTGCCATACGCATCCTTGGAATTCCGGGTGTCGAGGCATGTGCTGGGCGACAGGTAGGTCGGGACGCCGACCCTGTCGAAATCCTCGCGCTTGGCGACCTTGCTGTTCGGACCGAGCAAGACCGGCAGCGCCGCCGCCACGAAATCCGGGTTCTCGACAAGGATCGATTCGAAGGTCGGAAACTCGACGGTCAGCAGCTTGACCTTCGCGTTCGCCTCGACAAGCTGGGGCAGAACCTTGCTGGGCCAGAAGGCGGTGCCGACCATCCTGTCCTGAAGTCCAAGGAGAAGGAGGATTTCCGCGCTGTTCTGGCCGAGGCCGATCGCCCGCTGCGGAGCCTTCTGGATGGTGACCTGCGCGCCGCAATTCTCGATGGTCAGCGGATAGTGCGTCGTGCCGGCCAGGGACGGTGTCGCGGCAAGACCGGCCGCCGCCAGCAGGACGGACGCGGTCAGGATCGATTTTACGAGCTTCATGAGAAGGGTCCAGGCCGGGGAGTCGTGACGGCGCGCCGCCTGCAGGGTCTGCCGCTTGCGCGATGGGCCATCAGCTGGGAGGGGCGAATCTCGCTTGGCGTATAGAACCGACAGTGTCGATGAAATAGCTGGTCGAAAAGATCAGGGAAACCGCAGCAAGGAACGGCGATCGGGCCAATCAATATGCAATCGGTTTCGCGCCATGGAACGGTCAATGCCCGTTGGTAATTCTGTCATCTTCAGCCAAGCCTGGTCTTTCAATTCACCGGAGGCATTCCATAGAGATGTCGCCCGGTGTTCTGTATCAGAATACAGGGATTGATATATGAAACCCTCTTCCGGTCGGCCGAGGCTTGCGAATGATAACGATTGTCGTTTGCAAGTCAACGGTCAATCTGGTCGGCCTGCAAGTCCCGCCTGCTGCCACCGGAGAACCCAAAAAAGAAGGGGCCGCTTTCCAGCGGCCCCTTGGCGATCTCTTGCACGATCCCCCTCGCCCGCAAAGGAAGAGGGGGAGTCTCTGCGATCGAACGCTTACCCGTTCTTGACCTTGACGTAGGATCCCGGCGCGTCTTCCAGGGCGGGCAGGGCGCCGTCGCCGGGCTGGCGGGCGGGAACCTTGCCGTTGGCGTACTGGCCGACCCACTTGTTCCATTCCGGCCACCAGGAGCCGGGGGTCTGGGTCGCCTTCTCCAGCCACTCGTCGGAGGTCTTGGCCAGCTTGTCGCTGGTCCAGTAACAGTACTTGTTGGCCGCCGGCGGGTTGACGACGCCGGCGATGTGGCCCGACGCGCCGAGCACGAACTTCACCGGGCCGCTGAACAGCTGGGCACCGCTGTAGGTGCTCTTCCACGGCGCGATGTGGTCCTCGCGGGCCGACAGGAACAGCGTCGGGACCTTGACCTTGCCGAGGTCGATCGGCACGCCCTTCAGCGTCACCGCCCCCGGCTGCGCCAGCATGTTCTTCTGGTACATGTTGCGCAGATAGAAGCTGTGCATCGCCGCCGGCATGCGGGTGCTGTCGCCGTTCCAGTACAGCAGGTCGAACGGGAACGGGTCCTTGCCCAGCAGGTAGTTGTTGACGACGAACGACCAGATCAGGTCGTTGGCGCGCAGCATGTTGAAGGTGGTCGCCATCTTGGAGCCGTCGAGATAGCCCTGCTCGGCCATCTGCCCTTCGATGAAGGTCAGCTGCTCCTCGTCGATGAAGACCGACAGCTCACCGGCCTCGGTGAAGTCCAGCATGGTGGTGAAGAAGGTGGCCGACTTGATGCGGTCGTCCTTCTTGGCCGCCATGTAGGCCAGCGTGGAGGCCAGCAGCGTGCCGCCCAGGCAATAGCCGATGGCGTTGACGTCCTTCTCGCCGGTCGCCTTCTCGATGGCGTCCAGCGCCGCCAGCGGGCCTTCGACCATGTAGTCCTCGAAGCCCTTGGCCGCCAGCGTCTCGTCCGGGTTGACCCAGGACAGGACGAAGACGGTGTGGCCCTGGTCGACCGCCCACTTGATGAAGCTGTTCTTCTCGCGCAGGTCGAGGATGTAGAACTTGTTGATCCAGGGCGGCACGATCATCAGCGGACGCTTGTTCACGTCCGGCGTGGTCGGCGTGTACTGGATCAGCTGCATCAGGCTGGTCTGGAAGACAACCTTGCCCGGCGTGACCGCGATGTTCTTGCCCAGCTGGAAGGCGTCGTAGTCGGTCATGGAGATGCGCAGCTCACCCTTGCCGCGCTCCAGATCCTTCAGCAGATGCTCCAGCCCCTTGACCAGATTCTCGCCGCCGCTCTCGATGGTCGCGCGCAGCACCTCCGGGTTCGTCATGACGAAGTTGGAGGGCGCCATCGCGTCGACGAACTGGCGGGTGTAGAAATCGACCTTCTTGGCGGTGTGGTCGTCCAGCCCGTCGACCTGATTGACGGTCGACTGCATCCACCGGGCGCTCAGCAGGTAGGACTGCTTGATGAAGTCGAACAGCGTGTTCTCGTCCCAGGCGGCATCCTTGAAGCGGCGGTCGTCCTTGGCGGGCGCGATGACCGGCTGCGTCTCCTGCCCGAAGAAGCGCTGGGTGGTGCGCTGCCACAGGGTCAGGTAGTCCTGCCACAGCGACATCTGCGCCTGCATGAGCTTGGCCGGGTCGGCCATCATGCGGGTGGTCATCTCGAGGAAGGCATGGCCGACGCCCATCGGATCCGGGCTCTTCGGGCCGGCGCCGTCGGAGGCCTGGCGCGCGAGGAATTCGGAGACCAGCCGCTGGCTCTGTTCGGCGATGCGGGTCATCGCCCGCGACATCTCGACCGGGTCGGGAAGCTTGACGTCGGGCACCTGGGGGGAAGCCGGGTTGGAAGCCTGAGGGGGGGCCTTGGTCTCGGCCATGAGCACGGTCCTTCTTCTTTGGGCGGGTGTCGCGTCGTCTCGGTCACATCGGATCGGCCACCATGGTCCTCATGGCCCGGCTTGCGCCAGATTGGGCTTTGGGCCTTGCGGACGGGCGGCTATACAGGCTTGCGGGCGATGGTCTTCGGTGGCGGTCTCCGGGGGGTGTTCTGCACCATGTCGCTGTGGGTGGCGTGCGGCGGTCCGGCCTTCTGGTGCGGTGCGGGAGAAATCCGGGACCTCTCATACACCGCAGATGTGAACATTTCATTTCGCGGATCGTCGCACAAGTGTGGCGTGGCGGCCAGACACGGGGAAGGATGATGGTGACGGGCAGTCAGGAAGGCGTTCGGGGCATCGCGGTGGCTGGACGGGCGTTCGGCGCACTAATCGTAGCGATGCCAATGGTTTTCGGGCTGTCGGCCTGCAGCGACCGGGCGCTGGACACCGGCCTTCTGGGTGCCGTTACCGGTGAACCCTCGCCGGTCAGCGACAATTCGTCGCCCATCCGCAGCATGACCGGGGAGCGAACCGACTACCCCAATCTGGGTACGGTGCCGCCGCGCCCGACCGATCTGACCACCGAGGCACAGCGCCAGCAGGCGATGGACCGCCTTGCGGAGGACCGTGCTGCATCCCGCCGCACGCGGGCGCAGACGGAAGCGATCCAGATGCCGGAGCCGCTGCCTGTTCCGCCGAAGCCCAACCTGCAGCCGGGCAAGAGCTGAGGTTCCCGGGCAAAGAAAAAGCCCCCGGCTGGATAGCCGGGGGCTTTTTGCGTTTGGGGAGGGGCACGGTACTCCGCACCCCCATCCACCCTTACTCCTGGATGAACGCCTTCACGTAGGACTGGCGCAACGGCTGGATCAGATAGTCCAGCGGGGTGCGGGCGGAGAGCACGATGCGGGCCTCCACCGGCATGCCGGCCTTGATCTTCAGGTTGCGGACCTCGTGGCTGTCCGCGTCCTTCAGGCGGATACGGGCCAAGTAGTATTCCTGGCGGGTGGCGTTGTCGGTCAGGCGGTCGGCCGAGACGTAGGACACGGTGCCGTCGATGGTGCCGACGACGCGGCTGTCATAGGCGGTCAGCTGCACCTTCACCGGCAGGTCGACGGCCATCGACTTGATGTCCTTCGGCTGGATGCGGACCTCGGCCAGCAGGGCCTTGTCGTCGGGGACGATGTCCAGCACCGGCTCGTTGGCGGTGATGGTGCCGCCGACGGCCGGGTGGCCGTACATCACGACGTTGCCGGCGTCCGGCGCCTTGATGGTGCGGTTGTCCAGGCGGTTCTTGGCGTCGCGGATCTGCTCGGCCAGCTTCTGGGAGTCGCCGCGCGCCTTGTCCAGCTCGACCAGAACCTTCTCGCGGAAGTCGCTGCGGCGGCGAACCAGATCGCCCTGGGCGTCGACCGCCTGCTGGCGCGACTGCGACATGCGGGCTTCCAGCTCATGGTCCTGGGCGTGGAGCTGCGCGTTCTCCTTCTGCGCCGCCACCAGCTTGGTGCGGGTGGAGTTGCCGCGGTCCAGCAGGCCCTGGGTGATCTGAATGTCCTCGTCCGACAGCTTGATCTCGCGGTTCAGAAAGGCGCGCTGCTGCTCCAGGCTCTTCACCTCGTCGCCCAGCGTGGCGATGCGGTCCTGGGTCAGCTTGGCCTCGGTCTCCAGCTGGTTGCGGCGGACCTGGAACAGCTTCTCCTGGTTCTGCATGGCGTTGTCGACCGCCGGCTCCTTGCCGCGGCGGGCGGCCAGCTCGGCCGGCCATTCGATGGCGGGCTTCTCGAACAGCTCGGCCGACAGGCGCGCTTCGGAGGCCAGCGTGTCGAACAGCGCGGCGTTCAGCATGTCCAGACGGGTCTGCGCCTCGGTGTTGTCCAGCTGCATCAGGACCTGACCGGCTTCGACCCGGTCGCCCTCATGGACCATGATGGCGCTGATGACGCCGCCTTCGGTGTTCTTCACCACCTTGCGCCCGGTTTCCGGCGCCAGCGAGCCCGACGCGCTGATCGCGCTGTGCAGCGGGGCCACCGCCGCCCAGCCGGTCATGCCGCCGAAGCCGACCGCCAGGACCAGGAAGCCGCCCAGCAGCAGGCCGCGCACGCTGGTTTCCGGCATCGTCGCCCGCAGCGCATGGATCGAGGTGATGGTCGCCGTCTTGCGCGACGGCTTACCGGCGGGGGTTTCGGAACCGTTGTCACCGGACAGCGGAGCGGGGAACGTCGTGGTCATCGTGGTCATGGGGCTTCCTTGGCTCTGTCGGGTCGGGCGTCTTCAGCCGGATGGTCGGTCTTGAGGGCAGTGCCGGCGGTCAGCCGGCGGCCCCCGCCGTGGCGGCGGACGGACCCTGAGGGCCGAGATTGCGAAGGCGGGCGAGGTTGACGGCGCCGGGCTGGGCCTGCTGCTGGTCCGGACGCGGCAGCTCCATCGCCATGCCGTTCTTCAGGACATAGGTGTGGTCCGACATGTCGACGAAGATCGGGGCGTGGGTCATGACGATGGTGGTCGCCCCGCGCTCCTTGCAGGCCGCGACGAAGGCGCGGACCGCCTTGATGCCCAGCTCGTCCAGACCGGCGGTCGGCTCGTCCAGCACAAGAAGCGGCGGCTGGCCGAAGGCGGCGCGGGCAAGGCCGATCAGGCGGGCGCTGGCGCCGGTGATCGGGGACAGCGGATCATTGACCTCGGTCTCGTAGCCCATGGGGAGGCTTTCGATCCACTCGTGGATGCCGACGGCCTTGGCGGCCTCCTCCACCTGTTCGCGGGTGGCGCTGGTGAAGCGGGCGATGTTGTCGGCGATGCTGCCGGGCAGGAGGTCGACCTGCTGCGGCAGGTAGCCGATGCCCTGTTCGGGGCTGTCGGGGGTCAGGGTGGCGACGGACAGGCCGCCCAGCCGCACCGTGCCGGCCGACGGCAGGGCGACACCGGCCAGCAGGCGGGCCAGAACCGACTTGCCCGAGCGGTTGGGGCCGGCGATGCAGACGGTCTCGCCCGGCTCGACCGACAGGGTGACGCTGCGCAGGATCGGCTTCTGGTCGCGGGGGGAGACGAACAGCAGGTTCTCGACGGTCAGGCGCTCGCTCTCGACGGGCACGGAGGGACGCTCCGGCTCACGCGACAGGCGCTTCAGCAGCGGCAGCAGGCGGCGGACGGCCTGGGCGGAACGGACCAGCCCACCCCAGGCGCCGGCGGTCTGCTCGATCGGGGCAAGGCCGCGGCCGACCAGCATCGAGGTGGCGATCATGCCGCCGAAGGACAGGTGCTGCTCGATCACCAGCCAGGCGCCGATGCCCGTCACGGCGATCTGCAGGACCATGCGGACCCACTTGGTGGCGGCGCCGATGGCGGCGCTGCGCTCATAGCCCTGGCCCTGCATGGCGCTGGCGGTCAGGAAGTCGCGGTTGACGGCATCCAGCGAGGCGTTGCCCATGCGCAGGCCGCGCACGGTGTCGGAGCGAGACGCCAGCGCCTCGAACAGCTTCTGGGCGCGGCTGGCCGGCAGCTTGCTCTCGTCGTTGATGTCCTTGACGGCCATGTAGCCGATCCAGCCCATCACCGCCATGATCACCATCGACACCACCAGCACCAGCGCCAGCATCGGGTGGATGACGTAGATGCCGATGACGTAGAGCGGCGCCCAGGGCAGATCCATCAGCGCCGGCAGCGAGGGACGCGAGAAGGCGCCCTTCAGCTCCATCAGGTCGGCGAGCGGACCGTTGTCCGGACGGCCGCGGCCGGCGGCGTCCAGCGCGTCGGCGGTCAGCCGGCGGCGCCACCGCACCTCCAGCGCGTTGCCGGCACGGGCCAGCAGGCGCGACCGCACCATCTCCAAGAGGCCGCTCAGCGTCAGCGCAAGCACGACGATGAGCGTCAGCATGATCAGGGTGTCGTAGTTGCCCGACGGAATGGCGCGGCTGAACACCTGAAGAGAATAAAGCGGCATGGCCAGCATCAGGGCGTTGATGGTGGCGCTGAAGACAAATGTACTAACGAGTATCCTGGAGAAATAACCACGATTGAAAGCGGCTTCCGGCTTATTGTTGCCGGGCTGTCGCAAAGAGTTGGACTTGGTAGTAACAGGCATGAACAGCCCTCCAATTGTCACCGGTCAGCGCAGTGCCCACTGGATGCAGGCGAGGTCAGAGAACGCCATCTTGGTAAATGGGACCTTAACATTCGGGGACGTCACAGGATTGCCACCGGATGCCACCACTTTTGCGCAGACTTACTCCGGTATTGTTTGTTCATTTGGGGTGATTTGCCTCGCTTGGCCGGCGGGGACGCATGACCTATGGCCGGTTGGAGGGGGCGGTCATTGCCGGTATCGTGGCCCGCAGCGGCGATTCCGCCGGTCCACCTCAACCACAGCCGGAGAAGATGATGGAAGGGCGCAAGGTCCCCTCGGTGGTGTTCAAGACCCGCGTGCGCGACGAGAGCGTCGGCGGACCCAACCCGTTCCGTTGGCAGGACGTGCGGAGCGACGAGCTGTTCCAGGGCAAGCGTGTGGTGCTGTTTTCCCTGCCCGGCGCCTTCACCCCGACCTGCTCCAACGAGCAATGCCCGGCCTTCGAACGGCTCTATGACGAGTTCAAGGACTTGGGCATCGACGAGGTCTATTGCCTCAGCGTCAACGACGCCTTCGTCATGTACCAGTGGGGCAAGAGCCTGAACCTGAAGAAGGTGAAGCTGATCCCCGATGGATCGGGCCATTTCACCCGCCGCATGGGCATGCTGATCGACAAGGACCATGTCGGCTTCGGCCATCGGTCCTGGCGCTATGCCATGGTCGTGAAGGACGGCGTCATCGAGAAGTTCTTCGAGGAGCCGGGCATCAACGACGAGGGTGAGAACGGCGATCCCTATGGCGAATCCTCGCCGGAGACCGTCCTGGCCTATCTGCGGAGCTAGGGTCCAGACTCATATCCGGCAGGCGACGGGAGAAGCCGTTTTTCCAGCGCTTTTTGGCGCGTGGCGGGACGTCGGCGACGGTACCGTCGGCCACCCGTCCCCGGGGAGGCGTTTCCTCAGTTTAGGAGACGCCTCTCCGGGAGCGCTGCAAAGCTCAAGCGTACATAAAGTACTTGTCTGCATCCTCGTCTAGATCGGCGGTGCAAACTATTTTGTCTGTGTGCAGACATTTTTGTCCACGAACAACAGACACGCTATTGGTAGCGTTACTTACTCCACCGTTACGCTCTTGGCCAAATTCCGCGGCTGGTCCACGTCCGTGCCCTTCAGCACCGCCGTGTGATAAGCCAGCAGCTGCACCGGAATGGCATACAGTAGCGGCGCCACCAGCGGATCGCAGGCGGGCAGTTCGACCGACCAGCGGACCTTGTCCTTCAGCTTGTCGATGCCCTTCCGGTCGGCCAGCAGCAGCACCTTGCCGGAGCGGGCGCAGACCTCCTGCACGTTCGACACCACCTTCTCGAACAGGGCGTCGGACGGCACCAGAACGATCACCGGAACATTGTCGTCGATCAGTGCGATGGGGCCGTGCTTCAATTCGCCGGCGGCGTAGCCTTCTGCGTGGATGTAGCTGATCTCCTTCAGCTTCAGCGCGCCTTCCAGGGCCAGCGGGTACATGGCGCCGCGGCCGAGATAGAGCACGTCGCGCGCCTCCGACACCTCCTGCGCCAGTTCCTTCAGCCGCTCGTCATGGGCCAGCACGTCGGCGGCGCGGGCGGGGACCTCGCGCAGGGCGTGGGCGATCTGCTGCATCCGCTCCTGGTCGATGGCGCCGCGGGCGCGGCCGACGGTGACGGCAAGGCAGGCCAGCGTGGTCAGCTGGGTGGTGAAGGCCTTGGTCGAGGCGACGCCGATCTCCGGCCCCGCCATGGTGTAGAGAACGGCGTCGGATTCGCGCGCGATGGTGCTTTCCGGAGCATTGACGATCGACAGGATCTTCTGGCCCTGGCGCTTGCAGTAACGCAGCGCCTCCAGCGTATCCAGCGTCTCGCCCGACTGCGAGATGAACAGTGCGATCCCATCCGGCGGCAGCGGCGCCTCGCGGTAACGGAACTCCGAGGCGATGTCGACCTCGACCGGGATGCGGGCCAGCGTCTCGAACCAGTATTTGGCGACGAAACCGGCATAATAGGCAGTGCCGCAGGCGACAATGGTCAGCTTGCTGGCGCCGGCCAAGTCGAAGGGGAAGTCCGGCAGGGAGAAGGTGCCGGTTTCCGGGTTGATGTAGGCGTTCAGCGTGTCGCCGATGACCTGCGGCTGCTCGTAGATTTCCTTGAGCATATAGTGGCGGTAGCCGTCCTTGCCGATCAGGGCGCCGGACACCGCGGTGGTCTTCACCGGCCGCTCCACCACCGTGTCGGTGGCGTCATGGACGATGGCGGCGGTGCGGCTGACCTCGACCCAGTCGCCGTCCTCCAGGTAGCAGATGCGGTTGGTCAGCGGCGCCAGGGCGAAGGCATCGGAGGCCAGATACATCTCGCCGTCGCCATAGCCGACGGCCAGCGGCGTGCCGTGGCGGGCGCCGATCATCAGCTCATGCTCGCCGGCGAAGATCAGAACCAGGGCGAAGGCGCCGGTGAAGCGCTTGAAGGCGGCGGCCGACGCCTGGACCGGCGTCATGCCATGCTGGTCCAGGTAATAGGTGACGAGGTGGACGATCACCTCGGTGTCGGTGGCGCTTTCGAAGACATAGCCGTGGCCGGTCAGCTCGTCCTTCAGCTCCTGGTAATTCTCGATGATGCCGTTGTGGACGACGGCAACGCGCTTGGTGGCGTGGGGATGGGCGTTGTTCTCCGTCGGGCCGCCATGGGTGGCCCAGCGGGTGTGGCCGATGCCGACTGTGCCGGACAGCGGCTGGTCGCGCAGCTTCATGTCCAGGTTGCTCAGCTTGCCCTCGGCGCGGCGACGGTCGATGTGGCCGTTCACCAGGGTGGCGACGCCCGCGCTGTCATAGCCGCGGTATTCCAGCCGGCGCAGGCCTTCCACCAGCCGGGGGGACGCGTCGTGAATGCCGTTGATGCCGATGATGCCGCACATGGACCTGATGCTCCTGAATAGATGCCGACCGGAGAGAAGACCCGAACCGACCTTACGCCTTTTTCGCTTTCTCGTTTTGCTTCCGTTCGCGGAAGCGCTTCGCCCAGCCGGCGTACAGCTTCTGGCTGCCGCGGGCGACGGCCAGGGCGTCGGCCTCCACCGCCATCGTCACCACGCTGCCGGCGCCGACGATGGCGCCGTCGCCGATGACGACCGGGGCGACCAGCGCGCTGTTGGAGCCGATGAAGGCGCCGGCGCCGATCTCCGTCCGGAACTTGCCGAAGCCGTCGTAATTGCAGGTGATGGTGCCGGCGCCGATGTTGGCCTTGGCGCCGACGCGGGCGTCGCCGATGTAGGTCAGGTGGTTGGCCTTGGCCCCGGCCTCGATCACCGCGTTCTTCACCTCGACGAAGTTGCCGATGTGGACGTCCGGACCGATCTCCGCACCCGGACGCAGGCGGGCATAGGGGCCGATGACGGCGCCGCTGTCGATGCGCACGCCTTCCAGATGGCAGTAGGGCTTGATCTCCACCCGGTCGCCCACCGTCACGCCGGCGCCGAAGAAGCAGCCGGGACCGACCACCACGTCGCGGCCCAGCTTGGTGTCGACGCTGAGGAAGGTGCTGTCGGGGTCGATCAGGGTGGCGCCGTTGTCCATCGCCGCCTTGCGCAGGCGGCGTTGCAGCAGCTTTTCCACCTCCGCCAGCTCGGCGCGGGAGTTGACGCCGACCACCTCGGCCGGGGCGGCCTCCACCACGGCGCAGGCCATGCCGGCGCGGCGTGCGATCTGGACGACGTCGGTCAGGTAATATTCGGACTTGGCGTTGTCGTTGCCGACGCTGCCGATCAGGTCGAACATGCGGGCGCCGTCGAACGCCATCAGGCCGGCGTTGCACAGGGTGACCGCGCGTTCCTCCTCGCTGGCGTCGAGATACTCGACGATCTTCTCCAGCCCGCCGCGGGCATTCAGGATCAGGCGGCCATAGGCGCCGGGATCGTCGGGGCGCATGCCCAGCACCACCACCGCCGGGTCGGCCGCCTGCCGGCGCGCCTGCACCAGGGCGCGCAGCGTGTCCGGCGTGACCAGCGGCGTGTCGCCGTACAGCACGATGACGTCGCCGGTGAAGCCCTCCAGCAGGCCGAAGGCGGCGCGCACGGCGTCGGCGGTGCCGCGCTGCTCATGCTGGACCGCGGTAGGGTAGGGGGCGACGGCGGCGGCCACGCTGTCCATGCCGGGGCCGACCACCACCACGACATGGTCGGGGTCGAGCGTCTTCACTGCGGCCAACACATGCCCGACCATCGGCCGGCCGGCAACCCGGTGCAGCACCTTGGGCAGATCGGATTTCATGCGCGTGCCCTTGCCGGCGGCGAGGATCACGCAGGCGAGCGGACGATGGGCCATGGTGGTGTTCCTGGTCGGACCTTGTGTGGAGGGGGAAACCGGTCGCAAAAGGCGTCGTACTTGAGCCGGGAGAGGTTAAGACATCACTGCCGGAATGGACGACGCTTCTTCCGGAGTGGGCGCCGCACCATCGGCAATTCCGAGAGTGGTGTGCCACAGCACGCCGGGGAAGCCCAAGTCAACTTTTGTTTCAATCTGCAATAAACAAATGTTTCCAACGGGTTACCTGCCAAATTTTCCTGTGTATTCCGCCGGTGTTTTTCCCGCTTCGCGACGGCGGCGTCCGTCCATTGTCGCCGGTCCGCCTGACCTGTGTGAATTTCGAGCTCTTTCAGTGTCATGCGCCCGGTGATGGCCGCGATCTCCAGGGCCGGACAGCCGGCCTCCGCCAGCAGCGGGGCAGAGACTTTCCGCAAGCCTTGGAAAAACGTAACCCGTCGGTTCCGGATGAGCTTTGATGGCCAAATCTACGGCTTTGGAAAATCCTATTCTGTTCCACGGCTGTTCGGAAGCGGGGTCGATCAGTACTGTCACGGAGGTAGCGTTTCTCTTCCACTCCGTCAACTCGACCTTTAGGTCCGCACGGCACGGTACCCACAGCCGGGTAGCGGTGCTTTTCTGAGTAACCTGGATCGCGGAGGCGTCATAGTCGTCCCACCGCATCTCGATGAGGTCCGATGACCTCTGGCCGGTGTGGAGCGCCAGAGCCGCGGCCTGTCCGCTTAGCTGTTTCGCATGCCGGGGATATGGCGCCGCCAAACATCGGAGACCGGCGGAGATCGGCACATGCTGGATACGACAGCGAGGCTAACTCATCGCTTCCCTATCGCCGGTCAATCAGTGCGGCACGGGCAGCCATCCGAGATCGCGGCATTCCGGACAGCCGCCTCCGGCGCAGGACGGGCAGACGATCCAGTCATCGTCGCGCCATCTGGCAACCACTTCGCCGTCGCATCGGCCGGCAGGAGTTTGCGTCCTGCACCCGTCCGTGATCGGCTCTAACCCGAGGTAGGGCGTTCCGCATGCGAGGCAGATCGCCAAGGGCTGGGGCTTCTGAGACATCCGAATCCTGCTGGTCCTGTGCATGTCGAATGGCCGGCTGTTTCAGTGTGCATTCGAGTTGCCAGTGTCATTCGCCGAAGACCGGACGGCAGTGACGGCCATCACATGTGGAACACGAACGAAATGGTTGACGGGCGGATCCGCGCCGGGACAATCGCCTGTTGCCGCCGGGCCGTGGTATCCACGGGGCATCGTCCAACTGATGGCAGATCGCGGGGTTTCCATGCCGTTTCCTTTCCAGGCGCTCGTCTTCGACCTCGACGGAACGCTGATCGACAGCGCGCCCGACATGACGCGCGTGCTGAACCGCACCCTGGCCGAGTTCGGCCGCCCGGCGCTGACCGAGGCGCAGGTGCGGACGATGGTCGGCGACGGGTCGGCGATGCTGGTGCGTCAGGCCTTCGCCGCAACGGGCGCACCGCTGGGGGACGAGGCGGTGCAGCCGGTGCTCCGCCACTATCTCGACACCTATTATGACGACGCGGAGCCGCCGGTGCTCTATGCCGGCGTGGCTGAAACGCTGGCGGCGCTGGCCGGGCGGGGTGTGCGGCTGGGGCTGTGCACCAACAAGCCGGAGCGGATCACCCGGAAACTGCTGGGCATGCTGGGGCTGGAGGGGCTGTTCGGCGCCGTGGCCGGCGGGGACACGGTGGCGGTGAAGAAGCCGGACGGGCGCCATCTGACCTGGGTGCTGGAGCGGCTGGATGCGGTGGCACCTGTGGGGGCGGCGCCTGCGCGGGCGGCGATGGTCGGCGACAACGCCAACGACGTGAAGGCGGCGCGGTCGGCCGGCGTGCCGGTGGTCGCCATGAGTTACGGCTATCCCCGCATGCCGGTGGAGGAACTGGGCGCCGACCTGATCCTGGACCGCTTCGCCGACCTGCCGGACGGTCTGCTCCGGCTGGCGGCTGCCGATTGAGCGGCGCCGATTGAGACGTGGCCGGCACCGGATGCGGTACGGACGGCTGCATACACTGATACTATCCCTTTGGACAGCAGGGGTATCCCTCAGGACCCGCGTGCCGGCTCGACAAAGCCCCTAAGCTGTTAGGGTCGATCCGGTTCCGCCGGGCGACAGGACGCCGATCCGGGGGAGGACGCGCCATGATGCAGGATGTTGCCCTGATGGTTGGTCCGCTGACCTTCATCGCCACAATCCTGCTGCTGACGCTGGCCGCAACCGGCAGGCACAACAAGCAATCAAGAACCTGCCGGGTGCGGGTCGGGCGGCGGCGCGCCATGCCGCCGCCCGGCCGGCGTCACGGCGGTGGCCGATGGGAAGGAACTCCACCATGGTTTCTCGCATGGCTCGGATCGTTCATATGGGCAAACTGGGCGGATATGCGGCGCTGCTGGACGGCACGCTGCTGGAACTCGACAGCCGTATTCTCTGGCCGTCGGTCTCGGCGCTGACGGAGGCTCTGCGGCAAGCCGGCATCACACCGTCCGACATGATCCTGGACACGCGGTCTCCGGCCGGTGTCCGGCCGGCCGCCGCGGTCAGCGCGCCGGCGGCGGCATCGCACCGGCCCGGCGGTCTGCCGCTGGCGGCGTGACGCCGGTCAGGTGGACCACCACGCTGCCGAAATCGCTGTCCGTCTCCAGCCGCACCGGCAGGGGCGGATAGCCGGCGGCGACCGGGGCCAGCCACAGATCGACCGGCGGCCTTTCCGCCGGACCGCTGCGCTGCCAGAAGCGGCCGGCCGGTGATGACCGGGCATAGCCGGCCACCGGCTTGTAGGTCACCCGGCATTGCTGGGCGACGCCGGCGAAGACCGAATAGCGCGACGGATCGACGATGCGCCGCCCCACCTCGCTGAACACCATGTCGTAGCGGCGGCGGCCGTCGAACACCGGCAGCGACCGGTCGCAGCCTTGGCTCGCCCCCACCGCGAACAGCAGGTCCAGCACGGCGCTCAGCGGGTCCAGAGTGCCGCGCTGCAGCGCCGGCGGTACCGGCTCGCGGTCGTCCTTCTCCGGCGGTGGCGAGACGCTGGCGGCGACATCGCCCTGGGGCCCATAGGTCAGGGTGACGTTGCGCGGCTCGCCGCGGAGTTGGCTGGTCTGGCGGTGGCTGGCCGGCCGCAGGTCGTCGCCGCGGACATAGCCGTCGCTCAGCGAATCCGTGCGCCAGCTGAACAGCCGGCCGATGGTGCCGCCGGTCACCGCCGACACCTCGATCCGGTAGCGGTCGCCGGTCACCTCCAGCATCGCTTCGACGTCCAGCGCGGTGATGCCGCCGACGAAGACACGGTAGGTCGCCTTCACCGGCTCCGCCGACACCATGGCGGTGGCGAGGGGAAGCAGGGGAAGCGACAGGCCGGCCGCCATCAGGGCTGCCCGGACAGGGTTGGGAAGGCGGCGGGGGCTGGGCTGGGGCACGGTCCAGGGCTCCTGCAGTCGGCTGATCTTTTTTAAGATGGGGATGAATCTGGTGCTTGACACCCGGTGGGTAAGGCCGTAGAAACCCGCCCACCGCAGCGGCGGGGCCGAAGAAAGACGGTCGCGACGCACAAGAGTTTCGGTAAAAGAGTTTCAAGGTTCGGGCGCGTAGCTCAGCGGGAGAGCATTCGCTTCACACGCGAAGGGTCACAGGTTCAATCCCTGTCGCGCCCACCATCATAAAAGGCTTCGGACGAAAGTCCGGAGCCTTTTTGCTTTCCGCACCGGCGGCTGCAGGCCGGACAAAACGCGTATTATACAACGCTAATGTGATTGGTGAATCCGCGGTCGATTGACGCAGATCAGCCCTCTTCGCGCTGCAATGCGGTAATAGGGGGACCATCCCTGTCACCCGCTTCGGAAAGCCAATCAGATGGACGATACCCGTATCGCTTTGCTCTCTCTCGGCCTGCTGGTCGCCGTGCTCGCCGTTATCATCGGTTCGGTGGTCTTCGTCCCGTCCTTCACCGCCCTGCTGGCCACGCTGCTGGCCTGGGCGAATCTGGCCTATCTGGTCGGCATCACGATCAAGCGCTGATTGGCCAAGCGCTGATCCAGTTCCGCGGCGGGGCCGCAGTCTTCCCCGCCGCGGATGCCGAACCTTCAGGGTCCGGCAACAGTCTGTCCTGCGGAAAGCTTTTCTGGACAGGAACGGTCCGTCGGGTTATCCAGCGCCCGGTTTCGCTGCGCCCCCTGATCTCGCTGTACCAAGGACCGACGCCATGACGCCGACCACTGCCCAGACCTCCAGTCCGCTGCCGATCCTGAGGACGGTGGAGGAGCTGAGAGCCCAGGTCGCGGCCTGGCGGCGGGAGGGGCTGACCGTCGCGCTGGTGCCGACCATGGGGGCGCTGCATGACGGCCATCTGGGCCTGGTGCGGCGCGGTCGCGAGCTGGCTGACCGGGTGGTTGCCAGCGTCTTCGTCAACCCGACCCAGTTCGCCCCGCACGAGGATTTCGACCGCTACCCACGCGACGAGAGCGGCGACTCCGCCAAGCTGGCCTCGGCCGGCTGCCACGCGCTCTATGCGCCGACCGTGCGCGCCATGTATCCGGAGGGCTTCGCCACCGCCATTTCGGTCGGCGGCCCGGCGGAGGGGCTGTGCGGGGCCTTCCGGCCGCAGATGTTCGGCGGCGTCGCGCTGGTGGTGACCAAGCTGTTCCTGCAGGCCTTGCCCGACGTCGCGGTGTTCGGCGAGAAGGATTACCAGCAGCTGATGGTGATCCGCCGCTTCACCCGCGACCTCGACATTCCCGTCCGGGTCGAAGGGCTGCCGACGGTGCGTGAGGCTGATGGGCTCGCCATGTCGTCGCGCAACGCCTATCTCAGCGCCGACGAGCGCGCCCGCGCCCCCGAACTTCACCGGGCGCTGACCGCGGCGGCCGAGGCGCTGGCGCGGGGGGCGGAACCCGACGGCGCCCTGACCGGCATCCGTGGCCGCATCGCCGAGGCGGGGTTCGGCGCCATCGACTATGTCGAACTGCGCGACGCCGAAACGCTGGAGCCGGTGACCGCCGCCACCCGTCCGGCCCGCCTGCTGGCCGCCGCCTGGATGGGCAAGGCCCGCCTGATCGACAATGTGCCGGTAATTCCTGTCGGCTGACGTACCGGAGAATGAGGGCCGCTGGCCCAATGGCATTTGACCGGCATTTGTTGCGCGCCTAACATGATTTTCGTCGGGCATGGTCCCGATGGGAATCAGACCCCCGCGACGGGGGCGGAAAGGCGATCTTGCGGCTCGTTCGTCGCAACCGGCAGGGGGAGACGGTTTCCCTGATGCCGCTCGTTCTGACCGGCCTCCTGCTGACGCTGGCGGCCCTGGGTGCGGGCGGCGCCATGATCGCCGGCCGCAACCGGGCTCCGGCTCCGCAGACGCAGACGGGTCCCGACAAGAAATACGCCGCCCTGCCGATGATGACCTTCAGCCTCGGCGGCGGCGATGCCCGGATGGTGGACGTCAAGGTCCTGCTGGAGATCGATCCGTCGGTGGACGGCAAGGTCGCCGACCCCTATGTCCCCCGGATCACCGACCGCCTGTCCGACCGGATGCGCCAGATCGACCCGCAGCAGCTGACCGGTGCCGACGGGGCGAAGCTGATGAAAAGCGCCATCGCCGGTGTGCTCGACCGCGAATTGCGCGGTGTGCGGGTGAAGGAAATCCTGCTGGACCGCATGGTGGTCAGGTAGGACCGGAAACGCCCGGCCCTCCTTAGACCGCCCCTCTGGGACGAGGTCAGTCGGCCAACCGGGTGGTCAGGCGCGGTGCGGTGTCGCTGGCCGCGGCGACATAGCGGGCGCGCAGCGGCTTCAGGACGAACAGGGCGAGGAAGGCGGCCAGCGCGTTGACGATGGCGACGCTGTAGAAGACGGTCTGCCAGCTGCCGGTCGCTTCCACCATCAGGTTGCCGACGGGGACCAGCAGCGCGGCCACGCCCTTGGCGGTGTAGAGCATGCCGGCGTTGGTCGCGGCGAACCGCGAGCCGAAGGTGTCGCCGCAGCAGGCCGGGAACAGGCTGAAGATCTCGCCCCAGGCGAAGAAGACCAGACCGGTCAGGATGACGAAGGCCACCGGATCGGCGCCATAGGCGCTGAGCGCCATCACCCCGACCGCCTCGATGGTGAAGGCGATGAACATGGTGTTCTCGCGGCCGATATGGTCGGACACCCAGCCGAAGAAGGGCCGCGTGATGCCGTTCATCACCCGGTCGATGGACAGGGCGAAGGTCAGGGCCGGCAGGGTCAGGCCGAGGATGCTGACCGGCGCGTCGATCAGCCCCATGTCGGCGGCGATGGGGCCGAGCTGGGCCGTCACCATCAGGCCGCCGGCGGCGACCATGGTGAACATGCCGTACATGATCCAGAAGACGGGGGTGCGCAGCATCTCCTGCGGGGCATAATGGCGGCGCTGCGGGGCGGCCGTGCCGCGGTTCTGGCCGTATCCCAGCTTGGGCGGATCGGTCATGAAGCAGGCCAGCACCAGGATCACCAGCCCCTGGCCGAGGCCGAAGGTCATGAAGGTGGTCTCGAAACCGGAGGTCTCGATCATGGTGGCGATCGGCACCACCGTCAGGGCGGAGCCGGCGCCGAAGCCGGCGGCGGTCAGCCCGGCCGCCAGACCGCGGCGGTCGGGGAACCACTTCAGCGCATTGCCGACGCAGGTGCCATAGACGCCGCCGGCGCCGATGCCGCCGATCACCGCGGCCAGATAGAGCAGCGCCAGCGAATCCGCCACCGCGTTCAGCGCCCAGGACAGGGCGCACAGCGCGCCGCCAACCAGCACGACGATGCGCGGACCGAATTTGTCGACGAACCAGCCCTCCACCGGCACCAACCAGGTTTCCGTGACGATGAAGATGGTGAAGGCTACCTGGATCGCGGTGCGGCCCCAGCCATGCTTGTCGTCGATCGGCTCGACGAACAGGGTCCAGCCATATTGCAGATTGGCGATCATCGACATGCAGACGATGCCGATGGCAAGCTGCATCCAGCGCCCGCCCCAGGGTGCGACCCGGGCCGTTTTGCCGTGCGTCTCACGCACCATGTCCTTCCTCCCCATTGCACCCGACTGTTCTGTTCGGCGTCTTTTGCTCGGCATCTTCTGATCGGATGTCCGGACCTGTATTTTCGGCCCTGTTCTTGATTTCTGGTGTCCGGTCCGGGAAAACGGCTGTGGGATGGGACCTCTCACCACCAACTTGCGGTTGCTGGCATGCCAAATGCCCCATGCCGCCTTCACGATCATCAGTTTGACTGACTATGTCAATACGAACCATTTGCCGACGCAGTGACATGCATGCGAATTGTCCATGTGAATCCGTTGGAATTCCGCGATCCGGAAAAAGCTGCGATTCGCGACTGGTCGAAAGCGCTACGTCATTGTGTCAATGACTGGCCGAACAGGAGGAGTCCGTCCTATGCCGTTGCCCGACCCGCCGCTGCTGGTCATCACCGACCGCCGTCTGGCCGAGCAGCCGTTGCCGGAGGTGGCGGAACGCCTGTTCGCCTGCGGCGTGCGCTGGCTGTCGTTGCGGGACAAGGACCTGCCCGATGCCGAACGGGTGGAACTGGCTCGCGCATTGATGGTACGCGCCCGCCGGTGGGGCGCCCGCGTCACCCTGCATGGCGACCCGGCGCTGGCGGCGGTGGCCGGCGTGGACGGGGTGCATCTGCCCTCCGGCGGGGTTCCGGCGGCGGCGCGTGCGCTGCTGGGTCCGGGGGCGCTGATCGGGCTGTCGTGCCACGACTCGGACGATGCCGAGGCGATGGAGCAGGGCGGGGGGCAGGCCGATTACGTGACGCTGTCGCCGATCTTCCCATCCGCCAGCAAGCCGGGCTACGGACCCTGCCTGGGTGCGGCGGGACTGCGGCGGTGGGTAGGGCAGTGGGCGAAAGCGGGCGTGCCGGTGATCGGTCTGGGCGGCATCGACCACACCGGCGCGGTGGCAGAATGCAGGGCGGCCGGGGCGGCGGGCGTGGCGGTGATGGGGTTGGCGATGCGCGATTCGCAGGCGCTGGCGCCGCTGCTGGCCGCGCTGGCACCGGCCGAAGCAGCCGTGCCGTCCTCCGGCTGACCTCAGGCGCGTTTCACGCCGGTCCCCCTGGACATTTCAACGGCTTGCATGCATCTGGTATGTAGGATACGAAAAAGCCGGAAGCCCCATGCGTGACCATGCCATGGATCATCACTCAGGGGCCGACCGGGTGCGCCGCGACCGCCGGCGAGATATGAGGACATCCACTCCATGACCGTTCCCGCTCTCAACGTCCAGCCCCTCGACACCGGAACCACCTTCCGCAGTCAGGTCTACCACGCGCTGAAGCAGGCGATCACGGAGATGGACATCTACGACCATGACCGTGAGATCCGGCTGGACGAACGGCAGCTCAGCGACAAGCTCGGCGTCAGCCGCACCCCGATCCGCGAGGCGCTGACCCTGCTGGAGCAGGAGGGCTTCATCCGCCTGCAGCCGCGCCGCGGCATCTTCGTCGTCCGCAAGACCAAGACCGAGATCGTCGAGATGATCCAGGTCTGGGCCGCCCTGGAAAGCATGGCCGCCCGCATGGCCGCCGAACATGCCCCGGCGGAGGAGATCCACAAGCTGTGGGACCTGTTCGGCAGTTTCGAGCAGCGCAGCCCGAAGGACCATGTCAGCGAATATTCCGACGCCAACATCGCCTTCCACAAGAGCATCATCCAACTGAGCGGATCGAAGCTGATCCAGGATGTCACCGACAACCTGTTCATCCACATGCGGGCGATCCGCAAGCTGACCATCGGCCAGGAGGACCGCGCCGAGCGCTCGATCCAGGACCACCGCGCCATCATCAAGGCCCTGGAAGAGCGCAACGCCGACCTCGCCGAACGGCTTGTGCGCGAGCACACCATGGGTCTGGCCGCCCATGTCGAGAAGCATTGCGACTTCCTGGAGTGAGGAAAAGGTCAGGGGGGCGTTAGCCCCCCACTTCAGACCGTTTCCGCCTGCTTGACCGTCTCCACCTTCGGCGCGTCGTCGCCGTCGATGGTCACCACCCGCAGGGAATTGGTCTTGCCCGGCGTCCCGAACGGCACGCCTGCGGTGACCACCAGCGACTGGCCGGAACTGCCGATGCCGGTTTCCGCCGCCGCGGTCAGCGCCCGCCCGACCATCTCCGAGAAATTCGCCACGTCGTCGGTCAGAACGGCATGGACGCCCCAGGCCAGCGACAGCCGCCGCGCCGTCGCGTGGTTGGCGCTGAGGCCGAGGATCGGCACGGCCGGCCGCTCGCGTGACGCGCGCAGCGTGGTCGATCCGGTGGTGGTGTAGGTGACGATGGCGGCGGCGCTGATGGTTTCCGCCACCTGTCGCGCCGCGGCGGTCAGCGCGTCGGGGGCGGTCGCCTCCGGGCTGGGATGGTCGGCGTCCATGATGCGGCGATAGAGCGGGTCGCCCTCCACCCGGCGGACGATGCGCTCCATCATCGCCACCGCCTCGACCGGATAGCGGCCGGAGGCGGATTCGGCGCTCAGCATCACCGCGTCGGCCCCGTCATAGACGGCGTTGGCGACGTCGGAGGCTTCGGCGCGGGTCGGAGTCGGCTCCGACACCATCGATTCCAGCATCTGGGTGGCGACGATCACCGGCTTGCCCATGGCGCGGCTGAGCCGGATCATCTTCTTCTGCAGAGCCGGCACGTCTTCCGGCGGCAGTTCCACGCCCAAATCACCGCGCGCCACCATCACCGCGTCGGACAGCTCGATGATCCGGTCCAGCGTCGGCAGGGCGGCCGGCTTCTCGATCTTGGTCATCACATGGGCGCGGTTGCCGATCAGCTCGCGCGCTTCCAAGATGTCCTCCGGCCGCTGAACGAAGCTGAGGCCGATCCAGTCGACACCGAGGTCGAGGCCGAAGGCGAGGTCGCTGCGGTCCTTCTCCGACAAGGCGCTCAGCGCCAGCGCCGCGCCCGGCACATTGACGCCCTTGCGGTCGGACAGGGTGCCGCCGGCGACCACTTCGGTCTCGGCGAAGTCGGGGCCGCAGTCCAGCACGCGCAGGCGGATACGGCCGTCGTTCAACAGCAGGTCGAGGCCCGGTTCCAGGCTGGCGAACACCTCCGGATGGGGCAGGCAGACGCGGCGGCTGTCGCCCGGCTGGCGGTCGAGGTCCAGGCGGAAGCGGTCGCCGATGGCGAGATCCACCGGTCCGGAGCCAAAAGTCCCAACCCGCAGCTTCGGCCCCTGGAGGTCGAGCAGGACGCCGATCGGCCGGCCCAGCGTCTTTTCAGTGGCGCGGATGCGGGCGTAACGCTCCGCATGTTCGGCCTGGGTGCCGTGGCTGGCGTTCAGGCGGAAGACATTCACGCCCGCCCGGGCCAGGGCCGTGATCTGGCTTTCCGAAGAACTGGCGGGTCCCAGCGTGGCGACGATCTTTGTGCTGCGGTGAAACGGCATGACGACAGCCTTCCTCCGCCCGGCCCTTTGCAAAAAGGGGCGGGACTGGCGAATGATGATGAGCGGGTGTGGTGTTGCCCGGATGCTGGAAGTCCTAGGCCGGACGGTCAAACGGCACCCGCCCCTTATTCCGCATCGTGAGAGTGGTTCTTCCCGCGGCACATGGACAGCCGGACCGCCCGTCGGCAACAGTGGCGCATGTCCGAGACGACCCCTCAGAACCCTGTTCTGCCCCATCCGGCCGCCACGCTGATCCTGCTGCGTGACGGCCCGGACGGGTTGGAACTGCTGGTGATGGAACGTCACGCCGGCCTGCGTTTCGCCCCCGGCGCCACCGTCTTTCCCGGCGGCCGGCTGGAGGAGGCGGACCATCACCCGCTGTGGCGCGCCCACTGGCCGGAGGGGGAACCACCCGCCGACCTCGCGTACCGGGTCGCGGCCCTGCGGGAATGCGTGGAGGAGTGTGGCCTGCTGCCGACCCGCGATCCGCTTTCCTCCGCGGCGCTGGCAGACCTGCGCCGGGGACTGGCGGCGGGGGAGGGCTTCGCCGCGGCGCTGGCGCGGGTCGGAGTCGTCCCCGCGCTCGACCACATGGCGGTGCTGGCCCGCTGGATCACGCCGGAGATGCTGCCGCGCAGGTTCGACACGTTGTTCTTTCTGGTCACGGCACCGGACGGGCAGGAGCCGGTCTGCGACGGCGGGGAGGCGGTCGGCGTGCTGTGGGCCACCCCGCGCCGTCTGCTGGCGGAGGAGGAGGCCGGGCGCCGCCGACTGGTCTTCGCCACGCGGATGACGCTGCTGCGGCTGGCGGGATGCGCCGACACGGCCGCGGCGATGGCCTCTGCGGCGGTGCCCGGCGAGGGCTTGCCGATGCCGATCCTGCCGCGGCTGGTGGAAACGGCGGCCGGTCCGGTGTTCCGGATTCCGGCCGGCTGCGGCTTTTTGCCACTGGAGACCTCCGCCGAAAGTGTTAGGCTTGGGTAAGATTAGGCAAGTTCAGTACGGTTTCCGCGATGTGAAAATTGCGCGGGCGTGCTATTGTGCGACGCGACATGAGCAATCAATCTCCACGCTGACGCTCGACGCCGGATGACGGCACCCCGGGCCGAGGCGGGAGGATCGCGGAATGGATGTCGGATTCATCGGGGACGGGGAGATGGCCGAGGCGATCATGGACAGGCTGCGGGAGGCCGGGCACCGGCTGCACCGCCACCCCCATGGCCGCGGCGACTTCCGCCACCGGGCCGGCGCGTGCGACGTGGTGATGATGCTGTTGCCCGATGCACCCGCGGTCGAGGCCGCCCTCTTCGCCGAGACCGGCTTTGCCGCCGCCCTGCCGCCGGACGCGCTGGTGATCGACCTGTCGGCCCTGCCGCCTGCGGAGGCTTTGGCCAACGCCGCGCGGCTCGCCGATCTGGGTGCCCTGCTGGTCGATGCGCCGGCAGGTGCCGGTCCCGTCCTCAATGTTGGCGGCAGCGACGCGGCCTGTGAGCGGGCCGAACCGCTGCTACGGCTGTTTACCGATGGCGTCGTCCGTGCCGGCGGTCCCGGTTCGGGGCAGCGGGCACATCTGGTCCGCATGTCGGACAGCAAGATGGCGGACAGGAAAAGCGACGATCCGGATGGACTGCACCGGCTGCTGCGTCTGATGGCCTTCGACGGGCCGGCTGAATCCAGGTTGGGCACATCATGAACACCTCCACCGCTCCCGACATCGTCCCGATGCACTGCCCGGCCTCCAGCCTGTTCGCGGCCGCACATGACGTGATCGTCCCCTTCGGGGCCGGGCTTGCCGCCGGTCTGGTCGCCGGGCGCGCCGATGTGGAGCGGCTGGGCAACAAGGGCGGGCGTCTGGTGGAGATGGCGGCGCTCGGCATTCCGGTGCCGCCCGGCTTCGTCATCGCCGCGGAGGCCGGGCGCGGGCTGGGCGCGGATGAAGCGCTGCCGGCGGGCCTGCGGACGCGGATCGACGACGCCGTCCTGGTGCTGGAGCGGCAGGCGGGCGGGCGGTTCGGCGGCGGCAACGCCGGCAACGACAGCGCCGCGCCGCTGCTGCTGTCCGTCCGTTCCGGCGCGGCGGTGTCGATGCCCGGCATGATGGACAGCATTCTGAATCTCGGCCTCAATGACACGACCGTGCAGGGGCTGGCGGCGGCGTCGGGCGATGCGCGCTTCGCCTATGACTGCTATCGCCGACTGGTCCAGTGTTTCGGCTGCGTGGTGATGGGGGTACCTGGCCACCGGTTCGAGGCGCTGCTGGACGAATACAAGGAGGAGCGCGGGCTTCAGCGCGACGGCGAGCTGACGGCGGAGGACTGGCGCAGCCTGATGCCGCTCTTCCTGCGGCTGGTGGAGACGCGCTGCGGCCGTCCCTTTCCGCAGGATCCGGCGGAACAGCTGCGTCTGGCGGTGGCGGCGGTCTTCCGCTCCTGGATGAACCCGCGGGCGGTCGCCTTCCGCGCCCTGCACGATGTTCCGGAGGATCTGGGGACGGCGGTGACGGTGCAGGCGATGGTGTTCGGCAACCGCGGTCCGGAGTCCGGCACCGGCGTTCTGTTCACCCGCGATCCGTCCACCGGCGCGCCCGGGCTGTGCGGCGAGTTCCTGGCCGATGCCCAGGGCGAGGATGTCGTGTCCGGCACCTGCGATCCCGACCCGCTGAGCGCCAGCCAACCCCATCCCGACCGCTCGATGGAACGCCGCATGCCGACGGTCCATGCCGAGCTTTGCCGGGTGGCCGAGCGGTTGGAACAGGCCTTCGGCGACATGCAGGACATCGAGTTCACCGTGGACGGCGGGCGCCTGTTCATCCTGCAGTCGCGCAGCGGCAAGCGCTCCTCCGAAGCGGCGGTGCGCATCGCCGTCGATATGGTGGAGGAGGGGATCATCAGCCGCGACGAGGCGGTGCGCCGCGTCGATCCGCAGGCGCTCGAAGAACTACTGCGCCCGACCCTGACGCCGGAGGCGCTGGCCGCCGCCATCGCGACCGGTCTTCCGGCGTCGCCCGGGGCGGCGACCGGCCGGGCCGCCTTCACCACCGACGATGCGCTGCGGCTGTCGCGCGGCGGCGCGCCGGTGATCCTGTGCCGGCCGGAAACCTCGCCGGAGGACATCCACGGCATGCAGGCCGCCGTCGGCATCGTCACCGCCCGCGGCGGCTTCACCAGCCACGCCGCCACCGTCGCCCGCGGCATGGGCCGCCCGTGCGTCTGCGGCGCCCGCGGGCTCCGCATCGACCCGGACGAGGGGGTGATGCGGGCCGGCGAGGTAACGGTCCGCACCGGCGACCTGCTGACCATCGACGGCAGCAACGGCGCGGTGGTGCTGGGGACTGCCGCCCTGCAGCGGCCGGAGCCGGACGGTGCGACCGCCCGGCTGCTGGACTGGGCGCGGGAATGCGGGGTGGGGCTGGCGGCGGATTGAGCGTCGAGTATCGTGGGGGGGTCAGCCCCCCACGATACCTCCATCACCCCCGCATCAGCGCCGTCAGATGGGCGGCGCAGCCTTCCGCCAATCCGGTCGCGTCATAGCCGCCTTCCAGCGCCGACACCACCCGGCCGCCGCAGACACGGTCGGCAAGCTCCACCAGCTTGCGCGTGACCCATTCGAAATCCTCGGCGGTGAAGCCGAGCTGGGCCAGCGGGTCGCGCTTGTGTGCGTCGAAGCCGGCGGAAATCAGCAGCAATTCCGGCTGGAACGCCTCCAGCGCCGGCAGGATGGCGCGCTCCACCGCTTGGCGGAACTCGACGGAGCCGCTGTATGGCTCCAGCGGCAGGTTCAGGATGTTGTCGTCGACGCCGCGTTCCCAAGAATTGCCGGTGCCGGGATAGAGCGGCGACTGGTGGGTGGAGGCGAAGAACAGGTCGGGGTCGTCGGCGAACATCGCCTGGGTGCCGTTGCCGTGATGCACGTCGAAATCGACCACGGCGATGCGGGTCAGCCCGTGCACCTTGCGGGCATGCTCAGCGCCGACGGCGATGTTGTTGAAGACGCAGAAGCCCATGGCGCGGGCCGGTTCGGCATGGTGGCCGCAGGGGCGCACCGCGCAGAAGGCGTTGGTCGCCTCGCCGGCCAGCACCGCGTCCACCGCGGCGCAGACCGATCCGGCGGCGCGCAGGATGGCGCCGCGCGATCCCGGCGACAGCAGCGTGTCGCCGTCCAGCCGCTGATACCCGTCGGCCGGCACGGCGGCGAGCACGGCATCGACGTAAGCGCGGTCATGGACGCGCGACAGCTGTTCCACATCGGCCTCGGGGGCGGATCGGCGCTCCAGAACGCGGAACTCCGGCCGGTCCAGCACTTGCCACACCACGGCCAGCCGTTCCGGTGCCTCCGGATGGCCGGGGCCGGTGTCGTGCGCGAAGCAGTCGTGATGGGTGAAGATCAGGGTGGTCACGGGGCAGCCTCTCCCATAGGAAAGGCGCCGCCGGACAGGATGTGCCGGCGGCGCCATGGTCGGGGAATGGTTCAGTGGGCGTAGCCGGTGGTGGCCGGCGGCGGCTCCGCGACCGAGGCGACGGTGCCTTCAAGCTCCTGCAGATGCAGGCGGGTGAAGTCGCGTGCGCTGACAACGCCGACCAGATGGCCGTCCTCCAGAACCGGAAGGTGGCGGATATGGTGCTTGTCCATCAGTTGCAACGCCTGCTGGACGCTGTCGGACGGGGTGCAGGTCACCGGCTGGCGCGTCATCAGCTGCGACACCGGCATGGACAGCAACGAACCGCCGCGCTCCAGCAGGGCATGCACGACGTCGCGTTCCGAAAGCACGCCGGCCAGAGTGTTGCCTTCGGTGCGGCAGACATCCTTGACGATCAGGGCGCTGATGTTCTCCGCCTTCATCAGCTTGACGGCCTCGGCGACCGTGGCGCTGGTCCGCACGGCGACGACGCGGGATTCCTTGGTGCGCAGGATATGTTCGACCTTCATGGTGTGGCTCCTGATCGGCTGGCGGCTGGCAGGAAAACCGTCTGTCGGGCGGCTCTCCCCGGGGCGGCAGGGCGCCCGGCCGGGCGTCGTGCTATGAATATGGTATGCCAAATACAGTACGCCACGCAAACAATTTCTATGCCCGCTCATGCGCTGGTGCAGCGCAATCGGAATCGCTCTGTTGGAACCGTAATGCCAAAGCACAAGAGGCAAAATGTTTGATATGCGGTATGTTTGATATGCATGCAAAACGTCGGAGGCATGCAGTATGCGCATGCCCGGCATCGTGTACCTTGTATACCAAAAAACTTGAACTGAATGCTGCGGCGCGTCATAACAGAATGGTCACGCCGAAGCCGACCAAACAAAAAAGCACCCCACCGAGACACTGGAGCGATGAACATGTTGGAAATGCTGGTGCTGGCGCTTGTGCTGTCCGTCTTCGGCGGCACGGTCCACTATATTCTGTCGATGCAGATCGCCGCCGCGGGCAAGTCACAGCGCGATTTCTCTTCTGCGCCGCTTCGCCTCGCCAATCCGACCGAAGCCGATCTCAAGGAGCCGGAAGACGAACTGCCGCCGGGTCCGGCCTGGGCAAGCTTCCCCCGCGCCTTCTGAGCTGCGGTTCCACATCCCCGAGTTCGTGAGAAAGACGGCCATTCCAGGCCGTCTTTTTCGTTTCCGCCTCTAGTGGGCACGGCAGGCCCGGTCAGGCGAGCGGCAGCACCAGTTGGAAGCTTTTGATGGTCATCCGCTTGCGGTGATAGAAGCGGTGGGCCTCGCCGCGCTGGATGCCGGAGATGATCTCCATCTGGGCGCAGCCACGCTCCCGCGCCTCGCCCGCCAGCCAGTCGAACAGCTTTTCGCCCAGCCCGTAGGACCGCTTGGCGGAACTGGTGACCAGATCCTCCACATACATATAGCGACCGCGTGACAGCGTCTCGTGGACGCGGAAGCCGCCGCAGCCGGCGATCTCGCCGTCCAGCCGCAGAAGGGCGAGGTTGTAGCCGTCGTCCATCTGGCGGCGAATCTGCGCGCGGTAGGCCTCGGGGTCGGTCATGTGGGTCCGCAGCTCCTTCATGATCGGATAGCTGGCGGCGATATCGGCATCGTCACGCGCCACGACGATCTCGATGTTCTGCTGCTGGTCCATGGCGGTCGACTCCTTATCAATATGGGTTCTGCCGGGAAGGGCGTCAGCGCCGGCGGCGGAGACCATGCCGGCCGGCGGTTGCCGGGCCGAACTGTGCCGTCGGAACTGGCATACCATATGCCAATAGATTGTCCGGCCAAAAGCCGTGCCGCCCTACTTTCCGCGTGCCGGAAAATCGAAACGCGACTCTCGCCCCCGCCGACCGGGCGAATGCAGCCTGCAGAAACAGTTCGCCCCTTCCACTAATCGCTTGCCAGGTGTCCGGCATCTGGTATACCATATTGATAATTCCAGATCGGATCAGGACTGCACCGATCTGGCGGGAGGCGAAAATCCGTCACCCACGCAGCGCAGAGCCCCGAGGCCGCATCCTCGCCGCACTGCCAAGCAAAAGCGAACAACAGCGTCAAATCTCTGAACGCATCTAAGAAGACGCCCAAAGTAAAAGCCTTAGCATCAAAACAGAAGCGACGCCCGAACCGGCAGAGAACCGCTTCCTAGGAGGAGATAGAAGATGCAGCATACGAATTCGGAGGCGCAGGGAGCACCGCTCGGCGGCCGCTGGATGCAGTTGGTTATCGGCGTGATCTGCATGTCGATGATCGCGAACCTGCAATATGGCTGGACGCTGTTCGTTAACCCCATCGATGAAAAGTACCATTGGGGCCGTGCCGCCATTCAGGTCGCCTTCACCATTTTCGTCGTGACCGAAACCTGGCTGGTGCCGGTCGAAGGCTGGTTCGTCGACAAGTTCGGTCCCCGCATCGTCGTTGTGGTCGGCGGCATTCTCTGCGCGCTGGCCTGGGTCATCAACTCGTTCGCCGACTCTCTGGCGCTGCTCTATATCGGTGCCGCCGTCGGCGGTGTCGGTGCCGGTGCCGTGTACGGTACCTGCGTCGGCAACGCGCTGAAGTGGTTCCCGGATCGCCGCGGTCTGGCCGCCGGCCTGACGGCTGCCGGCTTCGGTGCCGGTTCCGCCCTGACGGTCGTGCCGATCGCCACCATGATCAAGACCTCCGGCTTCGAGCAGACCTTCCTGGTGTTCGGTCTCGGCCAGGGCCTGATCGTCTTCGCGCTGGCCTGGTTCCTGAAGGAAGCCAACCCGGCCCTGCTGCCGAAGGGCAAGTCCACCGTAAATCAGAGCCGCCGCAACTACACCCCGCAGGAGACGCTGAAGTCGCCGGTCTTCTGGGTGATGTACCTGATGTTCGTCATGGTCGCCGCCGGCGGTCTGATGGCCACCGCCCAGCTCGGCCCGATCGCCAAGGACTTCCATCTCGACGGCGCTCCCGTCAGCATCATGGGCCTGACCCTGCCGGCGCTGACCTTCGCCCTGACCATCGACCGCGTGCTGAACGGCGTTACCCGTCCCTTCTTCGGCTGGGTGTCGGACCATATCGGTCGTGAAAACACGATGTTTGTCGCCTTCGCCATCGAAGCGGTCGGCATCCTGGCGCTGAACCAATGGGGCCATCAGCCGGTCGCCTTCGTCATCCTGACCGGTCTGGTGTTCTTCGCCTGGGGTGAAATCTACAGCCTGTTCCCGTCCTGCTGCGCCGACAGCTTCGGGTCAAAGTTCGCCACCACCAACGCCGGCCTGCTCTACACCGCCAAGGGTACCGCCTCGCTGGTCGTTCCCTTCGCCAACATCATCGTGGCGTCCAGCGGGTCCTGGCAGACGGTGTTCTTCTTCGCCGCCGCGGTCAATGCCATCGCCGCCTTCATGGCCCTGTTCGTCCTGAAGCCGATGCGTGCCCGTCAGATCGCCGAGGACACCGTCCAGCCGGTCGGCGGCAAGCTGGCCACCGAAGGCGCCGATTGAAAGGAAAGGGAAGTCCCCGCCGACCGGGGGGCCGGCCGGGACTCCAGATAAAGGCGGCATCTTTCACCGCCGAATTCACCGCCAAACGGCACGACAAGCCGGCATCGGGACCACCGCATTGGTCCCGGTGTCGGTTTGTCGCGTTTTGGGAGGCAGCGTTGTGAACCGCATCGGAGGGTGAGCGTCACAAAACACGCATCCCGGCAGAGCCCGCTTCAAAGGCTGATATTCTGTATACAGAATACGAGTTGTATCGTCAACACCGATCGAAAGGGGTGGTTCGATCATGCTGGGTATCGTCGTCCTGATGCTGGCGGCATTTTCCTCGGGCGCGCTGAATGCAGTCGCCGGCGGCGGCGCCTTCATCACCTTTCCGGCTTTGCTGTTCGCCGGGGTGGCGCCGGTTGCAGCCAACGCCTCCAGCACCGTCGCGCTGTTTCCCGGACAAGCCGCCAGCAGTTGGGCCTACCGGCAGGAGATCGCGGCCGGCGGGCAGGTGAATGTCCCGGTCTTCGCCATGCTCAGCCTTGTCGGCGGGCTGATCGGCGCGCTGCTTCTGCTGCTGACGCCGAACGCGGTGTTCGCCCGCTTCGTGCCGTGGCTGCTGCTGTTCGCGACATCCATCTTTGCCATCGGCGCTTATGCGCCCGGCATCGTGTCCAGGCTGCGGCTGGGCGGGCGCAGCGTGCTGGTGGTGCAGTTCCTGATTTCC
This sequence comes from uncultured Azospirillum sp., assembly GCA_965650625.1. Classification (GTDB taxonomy): domain Bacteria; phylum Pseudomonadota; class Alphaproteobacteria; order Azospirillales; family Azospirillaceae; genus Azospirillum. Next base: position 69,192 of record CBFGPE010000011.1, read on the forward strand.
ATCTATGGCGGCTATTTCGGCGGCGGCATCGGCTTCCTGATGCTGGCGGCGCTGACCCTGTTCGGGCTGCGCGACATCCACGCCATGAACGGGCTGCGGCTTCTGCTGGCGATGCTGATGAACGCCGCGGCGGTCGGGACTTTTATCGTCGCCGGAGCGGTGTCCTGGCCGGAAACGTTGGCGATGGCGGTCGCCGCGATGGCCGGTGGCTATGCCGGCGCCATGGGGGCCAAGCGGGTCGATCCCAAGCTTTTGAAAACATTGGTGGTCATCATCGGAACGGCGCTGACCCTCTACTTCTTTGCGAAAGGAGCCTGATTCGATCGGGTAGCCGTCCGGTTCCGCAATCTTCTACCTCAACCCCCACATTCCGCATTGACATACGGTATGTGGTATACCAAACTCCAAACACAGTTTGCGCGACAGACTGTTGGATGCCGCTGCAAAGCAACCGGTCTGCCGATGGATGCGGCCGGTGTGGGCAGGCTGGCGTCGTCCAGCCCCACAGCATTCGAAAAGTGAAATCGGGGGAGAGGGGA
>CBFGPE010000012.1:0-68589 GCA_965650625.1 uncultured Azospirillum sp.
GGGGCGGCCTGCGGCGGCTTCCATATCGATTTTCGGACTATCGCCGACGACCTAGCCTGCTGACTTTCCGCAACGTCGGCGGGCCTTGCGCGTTCTCCCCCGAAGGCCGTCCGTCAGGGCGGCGCCAAGTGCGGGAGTTTGGAAAGATGGCGATACCCAGCAGGCCCACCGCTCACCATGCCGCCAAGCCGGGCGGCGGGGCGGCGCAGGACGAGCCGCCGGCGCGGGCGGGGCGCGGGGAACTGGCCGTCTTCACCTGGAAGGTGCTGATCGTCGCCGGGGTGGCGGCGCTGGGGATCTTCCTGTGGAAGGTGTCGGGCACGCTTCTGCTGATCTTCACCGGCGTGCTGTTCGCCATCCTGCTGCAGCGCTTGACCGGCTATGTGCGGCGATGGACGGGGCTGGGCCACGGCTGGGCGTTGGCCATCGTGCTGCTGGTGCTGGTGCTTCTGGTCGGCGGCGGCGCTTGGCTGATGGGCACCTCGATGGCGGCGCAGTTCGACCAGCTGCGTGATCAGGTCGTCAAAGCCATGGGCATGCTGCCGGACGGCTGGCGCGAGCGCATCGTGGAGCAGGGCAAGGAATGGCCCTGGATGAACCAGCTCGGCAGCTTCGCCTCCACCCTGATCTATATCGTCGGCGATGCGGTGGTGGTGATGTTCGCGGCGCTCTATCTGGCGGCGTCGCCTGGCGTCTATCAGCACGGCGTCGTCCTGCTGGTGCCGCCGCGCGGCCAGAAGCGCGCCTGTGAGGTGATGGAGGTGGTGGGCGACAGCCTGTGGAAGTGGCTGATCGGGCAGCTGGTGGCGATGGCCGTGGTCGGCATCCTGACCGTCGTCGGGCTGATGCTGCTGGGCATCCCGTCGGCGCCGGCCCTGGGGCTGGTGGCGGCGCTGCTGGAGTTCATTCCGCTGATCGGCCCGTTCCTGGCGGCGGCGCCGGCGCTGATGATCGCCTTCGCCCAATCGCCGCAGGATGCGCTGTGGGTGGCCGGGCTCTATCTGATCATCCAGCAGATCGAGGGCAACCTCGTCACGCCGCTGCTGCAGAAGCGGGTGGTCGACCTGCCGCCGGTGGTGACCATCGGCGCCATCGCCGCCGGCGGCGTGCTGTTCGGCATCCTCGGCATGTTCCTGGCGACGCCCTTGGCCGTGGTCGCGCTGGTGCTGGTCAATCTGCTCTACATCGAGGACAAGCTGGGGCAGCCCAGGCACTTCCCCAGCGACAAGTCAGAGGGCGAGCATTCCTGACCGGTCAGCCCTTCGCCGCTTCCTTCGCGGCTTTCTCCGTTCCTGTCCGCGGCGTATTGGCCGAACGCAGCGGCAGTTCCTTCAGGAATAGCGTCATGGCGAAGGAGACGACCGCCAGCGCCGCGGCCAGCAGGAACAGGGTGGCGAAGCCATGCTCCAGCGTCGCCACCACGCCGCCGCGGGCGGCGGGGGGCAGGGCGGCCAGGGCGGAGGCGCCATGGTCCAGTACGGCGCGGCCGGACAGGCCGGCGCCCTCCAGCCGGTCGGACACCACGGCGTTGAAGACGGCGCCGAACACCGCGACGCCGACCGACCCGCCGAGCGAGCGGAAGAAGCCGACCGACGCGGTGGCGGCGCCGAGGTCGCGCTGCTCCACCGCATTCTGCACGGCCACCGTCATCACCGGCATGACCAGCCCCAGACCCATGCCCAGCGGCACCAGGATCAGCGTCGACCACAGGCCGTCCGCGGCCAGCTCCGGCAGGGTGCCCAGCAGCGCGTACATCGCGCCCGACAGCGCCAGCCCGGCCAGCGGGAAGGCCTTGTAGCGCCCGGTCTTCGCAATCAGCCGGCCGCCGCCGACCGACCCGAAGGTCATGCCCAGCACAAGCGGCAGAAGCAGCAGCCCCGACACGGTGGCGCTGGCCCCCTGCACCAGCTGGAGGTGCAGCGGCAGATAGACGATGCCGGCGAACAGCACCATCGCCGACACCGCGACCACCGGGGTCGCCACCGCCACCACCGGGCGGCGGAACAGGTGCAGCGGCAGGATCGGCTCCTCGATCCGGCGCTCGTGCCACAGGAAGACCGCCAGCATGACGAGGCCAGCCGCCAGCAGGCCGAGCGCCGCCGGGCTGCCCCAGCCCATCGCCTCGCCGCGGGTGGCGAAAACCAGCAGGCAGGTGACCGCACCGGTCAGCAGAGCCGCCCCGGCCATATCGATGCGCGGCTTGGCCCGACCGGCGGGCAGGCGCGACAGGGTGCTGCGCGTCATGGCGAAGGCCGCGATGCCCAGCGGCAGGTTGATGAGAAAGATCCAGTGCCAGCCGATGGTCTCGGTGAAGATGCCGCCCAGCAGCGGCCCGGCGACGCTGGCCAGCGCGAAGACACCGCCGATCATGCCCTGGTAACGACCGCGTTCGCGCGGGGCGACCACATCGCCGATGATGGTGAAGGCCAGCGACATCAGCCCGCCGCCGCCCAGCCCCTGCAGCCCACGGAACAGGATCAGCTGGGTCATGCTCTGCGCCATCGCGCACAGCAGCGAGCCGGCCAGGAACAGCATGATCGCCGTCTGCAGCACCCGCTTGCGGCCATAGAGGTCCGACAGCTTGCCGTAGATCGGCGTCGTGGTGGTGGTGGTCAGCAGATAGGCGGTGACCACCCAGGGCAGCATCTCCAGCCCGCCGAACTGGCTGGCCATCGTCGGCAGCGCGGTGGCGACGATGGTCTGGTCCATCGCCGCCATCAGCATCGCCAGCGCCACCCCGCTGAACACCCGCAGGATTTCCTGGTGGGTGAAGACGGGATGCTCGGCGGCGGCTTGCGACGGGCTGGCTGCGGTCTCTGTCATGGTCGGTCGTCTCGGACGTTGAGGTCTTTGAGCGGTTTGCCGAAGCGGCCCCACCATAGACCCGGAACCGCTCCATGCAAGCCTTTGGGCAAGCCTTTGGCGCGCGTCACCGCTCCAGCGTCATCGCCGGCATGCGGGCCTGCACGCCGTCGGTCTGGGTGGCGGCGAGCAGGGGACGCAGATGGGCCAGCAGCGGGCGCAGCTCCGCCACGGCGGCCAGCGCGCCGACGAGCTCGCCCTTGCCGGACACCAGATCCAGCAACTGGTCCGTCATGGATTTCGGCGGCGGGTAGGGGGCCAGCGTCACCGAGGCATCAGGCGACAGTCCGGCGGCGGTGCGGGCCAGCGTCAGCGCCTGCTCCTGCCCGCCGAGATCGTCGACGAGGCCGAGTTCGCGGGCCTGGGCGCCGGTCCAGACGCGGCCCTTGGCGATGCCGCGCGCCTGTTCGGGCGTCATGTGCCGGGCCTCGGCCACCCGCTGTAGGAAATTGGCGTAGGTGTCGTCGGTGATGGCGTTCAGCCGTTCGGATTCGCTGTCGTCGAAGGGGCGCAGCGGCGACCACATGCCGGCGTTGCGCGCGCCCTGCACCCGGTCCCACTGGATGCCGAGCTTCTCGGACAGGCCGCCGATGGCGAATTTGCCGGCGACGACGCCGATCGACCCGGTGATGGTGGCGGGGGAGGCGACGATACGGTCGGCCGCGAGCGCGATCCAATAGCCGCCCGACGCAGCGGTGTCGCCCATGCTGGCGATCACCGGCTTGCCGCTCTGCCGCGCCCGGACCAGCGCCCGGCGGATCGCCTCGGACGCCGAGACGGCGCCGCCGCCGCTGTCGATGCGGAACAGGATGGCGCGCACGTCGGGATCGTCGGCCGCCTCCTCGATGGCGTCGACGATGGTCTCCGACCCGGCGGAGGTGCCGCCCAGCGCCGGCTTGCCGCTCTCGCCGCCGGTGATGGTGCCGACGGCGTGGATCAGGGCGATGGTCGGGCCCTTGTCGTTCGGGCTGCCGGCGACCGACAGGTAATCGGCCGGTTCCATCGCCTCCGCCCCGGCGCCGGCCCGTTTCAGCGCCTCGTCGCGCGCCTCGTCGGCGTAGCCGAGCCGGTCGACGAACTTCTGGTCCAGCGCCTCCTTGCTCAGCAGCGGCGCCTTGTCGATCGCGGCCCTGACCACGGCGGGGGCGAGGCGGCGGCTCTTGGCGATGCCGTCGACCAGTTGGTTGCCGAGATCGGTGACCAGCGCCTGCATCATCTCGCGGTTGGCCGGGGACATGGCGGACTTGGTGAAGGTCTCGGCGAAGCTCTTGTATTCCTCGCGCTGGGCGAACTCCGGCTGCACGCCCAGCTGGTCGAGCGCGTCGCGCGCGAAGGGCAGCTCCGCCGACAGGCCGGTGATGCCGAGCGTACCCATCGGCTGCAGCCAGACCTCGTCGAAGGCGCTGGCCAGCAGATAGGAGCGGTTGCCGGCCCCGGCCCCGCCATATTCCTCGGCGAAGGCGACGGCGAACCGGCCCGACGCGCGGAACCGCTCGATGGCGGTCCGCAGTTCCTGCGTCTGGGCGAAGCCGATGCTGTCGTCGCCGAAGCGGGCCAGCACGCCCTTCACCCGCGGGTCGCGCCGTCCGCCGTCCAGCGCGTCGAGCACCTCGCGCAGGGTGGTCTGGTGTTCGAACAGGCTGCCGATCTTGCCGCTGTCGCTCTCCGCCAGCGGCTTGGTCAGGTCGAGGTCCAGCACCACCGCATCGGGCAGGGTGGGTTCATGACGCACCACCAGCACCGCCACGGCCACCGCGCCGGCCACCAGAAGCAGTCCGATGAGCGCGAACAGACGGACGAAGAAACGGACGATGGCCATGATTCCTACCCTGTGTGGCTTCGACGGTGCCGATGCTTAACGATCCTGGCTGTGGTACTCGCGGTTCGGGATCATGTCCACCGCGGTCGCCAGACGGTTGGACATGTTGTAGAAGGCAGCCGTGTCGGCAATGTCGAAGATGTCTTCCGCGCTGAATCCGACGGCGCGCAGCGCCTCGCGGTCGGGCTCGCCGACCGACATCGGGTTCTCGGTCAGCTTCCAGGCGAAATCCAGCATGGCGCGCTGGCGCGGCTCCAGCGGGGCGACGCGGTAGTTGGCGACCAGCATCTCGCCCAGTTCCGGATCGCCGGACAGCTTGCGCACCGCCTGCCCATGGGCGACGAGGCAGTAATAGCAATGGTTGGCGGAGGAGACGACGACGGCGATCATCTCCCGCTCCAGCTTGCTGAGACCGCTCTCGCCCAGCATCAGCTCGTTGTAGAGCATGGCGAAGTTGCGCAGCTTCTTCGGCCGCAGGCTGTAGGCCTGGAGCACGTTGGGCACGAAGCCCAGCTTCTCGTTGCACTTGTCGAACAGGGCCAGCATGTCGGGATCGAGGTCCGGCTTCTCCAGCAGGGGCAGGGCCATGATGTGATCGGGTTGCGGCATCGGGCGGTTCCTCTCTTGTTTGTTTTCCGGGCCTTGACGGCGGGGGGAGGGTAAACTGCGGCGGGCCGGTTTGTCTCCCGTTCCGCTTGCCGCTCGCCAATCGGGCGCGGTTGTGCCAGAAGTGGAACGTGAATGCGGCAATATGGCCCGGTTGGCGAAGCAGAGGGCGATGACCCAGCCGAAGCTCGATCTTCTCTCGGTCCTGGTGGTGGAGGACAGCGGCTTCATCCGCTCGGTCCTGACCGCCACCCTGCGCGCCATCGGCATCGGCCGGGTGGAGGGGGTGGCGAGCGGCGCCGACGCCATCCGCTGGCTGGAGGAGCGCCGCGCGGCGCTGCCGCCGGGGACCGCCCCGGTCGACCTGATCCTGTCCGATCTGGTGATGCCCGAGGTCAACGGGCTGATGCTGCTGCGCTGGATCCGCTACAGCCCCAAGAGCCCGGACAAGTTCCTGCCGGTGCTGATGCTGTCGGGTGCCGCCGACCGCCAGTATGTTGAGCAGGCGCGGGACCTCGGCGCCACCGACTTCATCGCCAAGCCGTTCTCCGCCCAGACCATCGCCAGCCGGCTGTTGTTCGCCATCGCCCGGCCGCGCCGCTTCGTTCTGGCCAAGGGCTATTTCGGTCCCGACCGCCGCCGCGCCGACAAGCCGGTCGCCATGGACTGCCGGATGACCTCGCCGTCGGAGATCCTGGTGGTGCACAGCGCGTCGAAGGCGCGCGGCATCGACCGCTTCCCCGTCATCTATTTCGACCTGCCCAACCGGCTGGGCGCCAAGGTCGGCCTCGCCCCGCGCGATCCGGTGCCGACCCTGCCGCCGGAGGTGCTGGCCGCCGCGGAGGAGGAAATCCTGAACCGCGCCGGCGACTATGCCGTGTGGATCGGCGCGGAGGTGGAGGAGATGGGCCGCCGCGTCGACCGCCTGCCGCGCGAGCCGGAGTCGGTGCCCGGCCTGCTGGCCCAGGTCAACCGCTCCGCCCACGAGATGCGCGGGCAGGGTGGCATTTTCGGCTATCCCCTGATCACCCACATCGCCAAGTCGCTCTACGAGGCCACCCGCAGTGGCCTGACCACGGTCACCGCCAACGAACATCTGCTGTTCAAGGCCCATGTCGACGCGATCAAGGCGGTGATGACCGGCCGCGTCAGTGGCGACGGCGGGGCGACCGGGCAGCAGTTGCTGGCGTCGCTGGAGGTGGCGAAGCGGAAATACGCAAAGGCGACCGGGGTTGGGTGAGGGAGGCCAATTCCGTTCGGAATATTGGCTGGACCAGACCCCCATCCTCCCTATGCCGCCCGGATCTTCCCGATGAAGTCGGCCACGTCGCCACGCAGACCGTCGGCGTTCTGCTTCAGCGCATCGGCCATCCAGAGCACCTCCTTCGCCATGGCACCCGCGCGGCTGGCCTGGGTGCCGACCAGGGTGGCGTTGTGAGAGACCTGGCCGGTTCCGTCGGCGGCCTGCCGGACATTGCGGCCGATCTCCGCAGTGGCGGCGTTCTGCTCCTCCACGGCGGCGGCGACGGCGGAGATGTTCTCCTCGATCCGGGTTACGATGGTGCCGATGCCGCCGATCGCGGTGACGGTCTGGCCCGTGGCCGACTGGATTTCAGCCACCTTGGCGGTGATGTCCTCCGTCGCCTTGGCCGTCTGGCTGGCGAGCTGCTTCACCTCCTGCGCCACCACGGCGAAGCCCTTGCCGGCCTCGCCCGCGCGGGCGGCCTCGATGGTGGCGTTGAGCGCCAGCAGGTTGGTCTGGCTGGCGATGTCGGTGATCATCCGCACGATCTCGCCCACCTGCTGGGCGGCGCCGCTGAGGTCGGAAATGACGTTGGCGGTGTGCTTGACATCGGTGACCGCCCGCTCCGCCATCTCGGTCGAGCCCGTCATCTGGCGGCCGATCTCGGCGATGGACGCGGACAACTCCTCCGTCGCGGCGGCGACGGCCTGGACGTTGTCGGAGGCGCCTTCCGACGCGCGGGCAACCGACAGCGCATGGCTTTCGGTCTCGCTCGCGATCTGGCTCATCTGTTCGGCATTGCCGCGCAGGCCGTCGGCTGCACTCGCCAGCTTCTCCGCGACCTGTTCGATGTGACGGTCGAACTCCACCACCAGCCGTTCCAGGCGCTCGGCCTCGCGCAGGCGGTCCTCCTGGTGCCGTTGCTGTTCGGCGGCGATCCGGTCCGCCTCGGCTAGGCTGAGGCGGAACTGGTCCAGGCTGCGGGCCATGGCGCCCAGTTCGTCGGCACGCTCGGCACCATGGATGGACAGGTTGCGTTCGCCGGCCTCCAGGCGCCTCATGTCGCCGTTCAGCCGGGCGATGGGCCGGGTGATGTTGCGGGCGACCAGATAGGCGATGACCGTCATCACCACCAGAAGGGTGGCAAGGCCGGCGGCCACGCCGGTCAGCCGCATCATCGACTCTTGCGCGTCGCGGTTGGCGAGTGCGATCAGGTCGTCGGCCACATGGGTCTCGACGGTGCGCAGCATGTCGATGGTGATGGTGATGGCGTCGAACCACTTGCCGGCATCGACCCCCTGATTGTCGGCGCCATAGGCCGAAGCAACGCCGATGCGCCGCATCCGCTCCACCTCGGCGATGGCCGGACCCGAGACGGTCCGGTCGTAAAAGCTCGCTTCTTCCGCGGTCAGCTTCGCCTTCAGGCCGGTCATCAGCGCCTTGTACTCGCCGGACAGCTCGACGAAGCGTTCATGCGCATCGGCGGGGAAACGGTCCTTGCGGAAGGCGGCGCCGCCGACGGCGCGCTGCTGGCCCAGCCGTTCCTTCGCCTCCGACAGGGAGACCATGGCGTCGGCGGCGCGCAGTTGGTCGGCGTCGTCGGACATCATGCGGGCCTGCCCGGCGGCGTCCAGCAGCTTGCGGATCATGCCGGTGTAGCCTTTCACCACCTCCATCGACGATTGCGACAGTCCGTCGACGCCGGTACGCAGGCCGGACAGCTGCGACAGTGCGTCGCGGGCGCCGGTCATCGCCTGTGCCACCTGTGTATCGCGGAAGCGGGCGTCGGCGAACTGCCGGGTCAGTTCCGCCAGCTTGCCGTCCGACGCGGTGCGCACGCCGTCCAGGCGCCGGCGGTCCTCGTCCCGCTTGCCGCTGAGGAAGATGGAGGAGGAGCCGCGTTCCTTCTGCAGTTCGTGCACAAGGCTGGTCATGCCGACCGACAAGCGGGTGACGGAGGCGAGATCGGCCGCCCGGCGGCTGGCGTCGACCTGTTCCCACACCAGCAGTGACGACAGAACGACCACGCCCGCCATCGGGACCGACAGGGCAAGCGCCATCTTCCGCGTGAAGCGCATGTTCCCGAGCAGACCGTCGGCGGCCTTCAGCAGCGATACCATCTCAACTCTCCAGCAAACGGAACCTTTGGAGCCCGGTGGGGGCGTCAGATTCCGAACTGTATGAAAGCTAATGAGTTAAGACACAGTTAGGTTTAACCGCGACGTTGGTAGGGATATTGTTAAGTCACTCTATTACTTGAGTTCCCAAGCTCATTGAGGTCAAAGCGCCGGGTTGAAAAGCTCGGAAACGAAATTTGCCTCGCTTCCGTCGCGTCGGGGCGGTAGAACGTCAGTCCCGGTCCGCAGGTCTCTTGGGTTCGTGGCGTGACCGGAGCGGTCTTCCGGAGCGTCCATGTCCAACACCGAATTCCATCGCATCAAGCGCCTGCCGCCCTACGTCTTCGCCGAAGTGAACGCGATGAAGGCGCGAGCTAGGGCCAACGGCGCCGACATCATCGACCTCGGCATGGGCAACCCCGACCAGGCGACCCCGCAGCACATCGTCGACAAGCTGGTCGAGGCCGTGCGCGATCCGAAGACGCACCGCTACTCGAACTCCCGCGGTATCCCCGGCCTGCGCAAGGCCCATGCCGCCTATTACAAGCGCCGCTTCAACGTCGACGTCGATCCGGAGACGGAGTGCATCGTTACCATCGGCTCGAAGGAAGGTCTGGCGAACCTCGCCCAGGCGATCACCAGCCCGGGCGACATCATTCTGGTGCCGAACCCGTCCTACCCGATCCACCCGTTCGGCTTCATCCTGGCCGGCGCCTCGGTGCGCCACCTGCCGGTGGGCATGGAGAACGGGGCGTCGACCGACATCGACAGCTTCATGATCATGCTGGAGCGCGCCGTGCGCCACAGCGTGCCGAAGCCGCTGGCGCTGGTGCTGAACTACCCGTCGAACCCGACGGCCGAGGTGGTCGGGCTGGACTTCTACCGTCCGATCGTCGAGTTCTGCCGCAAGCACGGCATCTACATCCTGTCCGATCTGGCCTATGCCGAGATCTTCTTCGACAACGACCCGCCGCCGTCGATCCTCGAGATCCCTGAAGCGCGCGAGATCGCCGTCGAGTTCACATCGATGTCGAAGACCTATTCGATGGCCGGCTGGCGCATCGGCTTCGCCACCGGCAACAAGACGCTGATCACCGCGCTGGCCCGCATCAAGTCGTACCTCGACTACGGCGCCTTCACGCCGATCCAGGTTGCCGCCGCCGCCGCGCTGAACGGTCCGCAGGACTGCGTGCAGCAGGTGCGCGACATGTACAAGCAGCGCCGCGACGTGATGATCGAGGGTCTGGCCGCCGCCGGCTGGGAGGTTCCCAGCCCGAAGGCGTCGATGTTCGCCTGGGCGCCGATCCCGCCGCAGTTCGCCCATCTCGGCTCGCTGGAATTCTCCAAGCTGCTGCTGCAGCAGGCGGAGGTCGCGGTGGCGCCCGGCATCGGCTTCGGCGAGTACGGCGACGGCCATGTCCGTCTGGCGATGGTGGAGAACGTCCACCGCATCCGCCAGGCGACCCGCAACATCAAGGAGTTCTTCCGCTCCAACGCCGGCGGTGTTGCGGCGAGCAAGGACCCGGTGGCCCGCGCCGCCCTTCTGGAATCCGAGAAAGCGAAAGCCTGATGCCGAACGCCCAGCAAGCCCCCCTGAAAATCGCCGTCGCCGGCCTTGGTACGGTCGGTGCCGGCGTCCTGAAGCTGCTGGAAACGCAAGGTTCGCTGATCGAACAGCGCTGCGGCCGCCGGATCGAGGTGGTCGCGGTCAGCGCGCGCTCCAAGGGCAAGGACCGCGGCGTCGACCTGTCGCGCGTCCAGTGGTTCGACGATCCCGTCACGATGGCGGCACAGGCCGGCGCCGATCTGGTGGTGGAGCTGATCGGCGGGTCGGAAGGCCCGGCGCGCGACACCGTCGCCACGGCGCTGGAGACCGGCAAGCATGTGGTCACCGCCAACAAGGCGCTGCTCGCCGTCCATGGCACCGAGATCGCGCAAAAGGCCGAATCGCGCGGCCTGACCGTCGCCTTCGAGGCGGCGGTGGCCGGCGGCATCCCGATCATCAAGGGGCTGCGCGAGGGTCTGGCCGCCAACTCCGTGTCGGAAATCCACGGCATCCTCAACGGCACCTGCAACTACATCCTGACGGAGATGCGGACCACCGGCCGCGACTTCGCCGATGTGCTGGCCGATGCCCAGGCGCTCGGCTATGCCGAGGCCGATCCCAGCTTCGACATCGACGGCGTCGATGCCGCCCACAAGCTGGCGATCCTCGCCTCCGTCGCCTTCGGCACGCCGGTCGATTTCCCGGCCGTCTACATCGAGGGCATCCGGCAGGTCTCGGCGGTCGATTTCGACTATGCCGACCAGCTGGGCTTCCGCATCAAGCTGCTGGGCATCGCCCGGCGCACCGACAAGGGCGTCGAGCAGCGCGTGCATCCCTGCATGGTGCCGAAGAACGCGCCCATCGCGTCGGTGGACGGCGTGTTCAACGCCGTGGTGGCCCAGGCCGATTTCGCCGACCGGGTGCTGTTCGTCGGCCGTGGCGCCGGTGCCGGCCCGACCGCGTCGGCGGTGGTCGCCGATCTGATCGACATCGCCCGCGGTCGGTCTACCCCCACCTTCGGCGTTCCGGCCGATCGGCTGGGCGCGGCAACCCCGTCGCCGATGGAATCGCGCCGCGGGTCGTACTACGTCCGCCTGATGGTCGTGGACCGCCCCGGTGTGATAGCGGATATCGCAGCGGCGATGCGCGACCAGAACGTCTCCATGGAGCAGTTCCTGCAGCGCGGCCGCTCGCCGGACGAAGGCGTTCCGGTGGTCCTGACCACCCATGACACCGACGAGGCGGCCATGCAGCGCGCGCTTGCGACCATCGCGGCCAGCGACAACGTGCTGGAGCCGCCGCGGATGATCCGCATCGAACAGTTCTGAGCCCTTTCCCGAACAGGACAGTCCTGACCTGCCCCGTTTCCCACAATAACCAATACAGCCTGATACGACCGAAGAGTCGGGGGGAGCACACGATGTCTACGCCGTCTACGCATGTCGATCTGTCCCATATGGACCGCAACCTCGCGCTGGAGGCCGTCCGCGTGACCGAGGCCGCCGCCCTGTCGGCCTCTCTGCTGATGGGCCGTGGCGACGAGAAGCTGGCCGACCAGGCCGCTGTCGATGCCATGCGCCAGGCGCTCAACACGCTCTACATCGACGGCACCGTCGTGATCGGCGAGGGTGAGCGCGACGAAGCCCCGATGCTCTACATCGGCGAGAAGGTCGGTGCCGGCATCGGCTCCGGCCCGAAGGTCGACATCGCGCTCGACCCGCTGGAAGGCACCACCATCTGCGCCACCGGCGGCCCGAACTCGCTGGCCGTGATCGCCATGGCGGAGGAGGGCGGCTTCCTGAACGCCCCCGACGTCTACATGGACAAGATCGCCGTCGGCGCCGGCCTGCCGGACAACATCGTCGACCTGGACGAGACGCCGGCCAACAACCTGAAGGCTCTGGCCGCCGCCAAGGGCACCGAGGTGCAGGAACTGCTGGTCTGCATCCTGAACCGTCCGCGCCACGCCGAGCTGATCGCCCGCGTCCGTGAAGCCGGCGCCCGCATCATGCTGATCAACGACGGCGACGTCTCGGGCGTCATCGCCACCAGCCAGGCCGGCACCGGCGTCGACATGTATGTCGGCTCCGGCGGCGCGCCGGAAGGCGTGCTGGCTGCCGCCGCCCTGCGCTGCATCGGCGGTCAGTTCCAGGGCCGTCTGCTGTTCCGCAACGACGACGAGAAGGCCCGCGCCGCCAAGTGGGGCGTCACCGACCTCGACAAGAAGTACACCCTGCACGAGCTGGCGCGCGGCAACGTCATGTTCGCCGCCACCGGCGTCACCGACGGCGCCATGCTGAAGGGCGTTCGCCGCTTCCCCGGCGGCGCCTACACCCACTCGGTCATCATGCGCTCCAAGTCGGGCACGGTTCGCTACATCGAGGCGCACCACAACCTGTCGCGCAAGCCGAGCGTGAAGTAAGCGGATCGGCGCTTAAGCCGTTGTTCTGAAAGACGCGCGGGGGAGACTCCCCGCGCGTTTTTTTATGCCCACGTTGATTTGCCTACGAATGTTCTATCGAATTCGTGCAGGTCTGCCGACGCCGGGCCGCAGAGGGGCGGCCATTGATTTCGCGGGTGCAAAAGGCAAAATTGGCTCATGTAATCAGCACCAAGCGCAGGAGATCAACATGGCCTACTCTTCGATGCAGTCTTCGTCCGGTGAATTGTTTGCGGCCGGAACAAAAGAAAACACCCTCTTTCAACGGGTCGTTCATTGGGTCCGCGAACGGATTGAACTTCACCGCGCGGAAGATGAGCTGAACCATATGTCCGATGCCGAACTGTCCGACATCGGACTGACCCGCGGCGAGATCCACATGGCGGTCCGCCGGGGGTTCTGAGGGCCGGCCTCTCGAAAGGTTTGCCCACGACGTTTGGCGCAGGACCGCTTATCGAGTCCCGAATGCGGAAAGCCCCGGAAAAATGCCGGGGCTTTCGCATATGAACCACCATTAACCTTTTCTTCATGGACCCTGCCCATGCGGCACATATGCCTGGGAGGGGTTGCGCGCTGCAGCATGGTTATGGTTAATGCAGTTTAACATTATCCCCGGTTCTGTTCGAAAATGGAAACGGGGCGCCTTCGGGAACCCCATCATCCTCCGTGAGAGCCGTGGTCGAAGCATGAGTCTCATTCATCGTCTTCAGTCGCTGGAAGCGGAGCGCGATGCCGCGCGGGAGGAAGCCGAGCGCGCAAATCTCGCGAAATCGAAGTTCCTCGCCGCCGCCAGCCACGATCTCCGCCAGCCGCTCCAGGCCCTGTTCTTCCTGTCCGCCGCACTCGCCCGCCATGTCGGCGACCACAACGGGCGCGATCTGCTGTCCCGGCTCGACCAGGGGCTGGACACCATGAAGGGCCTGCTCGACGGGCTGCTGGAGGTGTCGCGGCTGGAAGCGGGCGTGGTGACGCCGGTGCTGGACACCTTCGAGATCAGCGAAATCACCGATGCGCTCGACGCCGCCTATGGCGAGCAGGCGACCGCCAAGGGGCTGGTCTGGCGGGTGGAGAGCTGCGAGGCGGTGCTGCGCAGCGACCGTGGCCTGCTGATGCAACTGCTACGCAATCTGGTCGACAACGCCCTGCGCTATACCGAGGCCGGCGCGATCCGCATCCGCTGCCGCATCGACGCCGCGCCGGGCGGCGACCGGCTGGCGATCGAGGTGCAGGACACCGGCATCGGCATCCCGCCCGAACATCTCGACCGCATCTTCGACGAGTTCCATCAGGTCAGCAATCCGGAGCGCGACCGGCTGCGCGGGCTGGGGCTGGGGCTCGCCATCGTGCGGCGGCTGTCGCAATTGCTCGACCATCCCGTCGAGGTCCGGTCGGTCCATGGGCAGGGATCAGCCTTCCGCGTCCTGGTGCCGCTGGCCCCGGCCCGCTTCCTGGTCGGGCGGCCGGGTGGTCCGGAACGGCCGCCGGGCATCGACCGGCCGCGGCTGGCGGTGTTGGTCGACGATGATGCGGTGGTGCTGCTGGGCTTGCAGACGGTGCTGACCGAATGGGGTTTCCGCGTCGTCGTCGCCGACAGCGCCGACCGGGCGATGGACCGGCTGGAGTCGCTCGGCCGGGTGCCCGACATCGTCATCGCCGATTACCGCCTGCGCGAAGGCCGCGTCGGCACCGAGGTGATCCGCCGTGTGCGCGCACGTTATGGCGCAGAGGTTCCCGCGCTGATCCTGACCGGCGAGACCGGCGCCGACACCCTGGCCGATGCCTCCGCCCACGGCGTCGCCGTCCTGCACAAGCCGGTGACCCCGCGCCAGCTCCAGGCCGAGGTCGACCGCCAACTGCGGATCAAGCGCGGCAGCGGCTTGGCCGAAGCGGCGCAGTAAACCGCATCGCCGGCCGACCGGCGCCTTTCCTTCTTAGATCAGCGCGCCTTGCCGCGCGTCGTCCTGCGCCTCGCCGACCGGGGCGGCGTCGCTGTGTCCATGCCCGCCGAGCGCAGTGCGGCCGGTCTCTGTCAGGCGGCAGACCAGCCAGTCGGGCTTCAGTGGGTTGTCGAACCAGCGCTCCGCCCAGCCGGCCTTCAGGCAGGCCTCCACCGTCGCCTTCTTCACCCGCTGGCCGCGCTCGTCGAACAGCGGCAGCTTGCCGCCCGGCTGGTCCAGACCGCGGCGCAGCCATGCCCCCTGAACGTCGGACGGGGCGCTGCGGGACGAGGAACGGCGGGACTTTGCCATGGGACGGGCTGCTCTTGCGGATACGGGATCGGACAGGGGATTGCCGGCCCCCATGGGGGCTGTGGCAAAGTGCGGGCATCCTACGCGAAAGCGCGGCACTGGTGCATCGAAAAGGAGGGGGCTTTCCCCATGCCGGAAACCCGCCCGGAAACCCATGACGACGGTCTGGTCTTCGCCTACATCACCGCCGGTTCGAAGGAGGAGGCCCTGCGCATCGGCCGCAGCCTGGTGGAGGAGCGGCTGGCCGCCTGCGCCAATGTGCTGGACGGCATGACCTCCGTCTATCGCTGGAACGGCACGGTGGAGCAGGCCGACGAGGCGGTGCTGATCGCCAAGACGCGCTCCTCCCTGTTCGACCGGCTGACCGCCCGCGTGCGCGACCTGCACAGCTACGACACCCCCTGCGTCGTCGAGCTGGCGCTGGGGCGGGGCAATCCCGACTATCTGGACTGGCTGCGGGCGGAGACGGCGTAAACGGCCGAATTGCCGCCATGCCCAAACACAGCCTTGACGTCGATCAAAGTCGCGGGCTGCAGTTGGCGATAGGAAGGGCGGAGTCTGACCGCAATTCTGCCGGTGCCCGGCCGGCTCACCTTATCAAGGACACCGAGACCATGGACGATTGCTCCGCACACGGCCCCATTCCCCTGTCGCTGGACGAGGCGGTCGCGCGCGTCGCGCAGGGCTATGGCGCCGTGACCGGGACGGAGGAGGTGCCGCTGCGCCAGGCGCTCGGCCGCGTGCTGGCGGAGGAGGTGGTGGCCCCGGTCAATGTGCCGCCGGCCGACGTCTCCGCCATGGACGGCTGGGCCTTCGCCGCCGAGGCGGGGGAGGGATTCCGGCGGCTGGACATCGTCGGACGCGTGCCGGCCGGCTCCCGGTTCGAGGGGACCGTCGCGGCGGGGCAGGCGGTGCGCATCTTCACCGGCGCTCCGGTCCCCGCCGGGGTCGACAGGGTGGCGATGCAGGAGGATTGCCGGACCGACGGCGACACCGTGCTGGTCCCGGCCTCGCTGAAGCGTGGCTCCAACGTCCGTCTGGCCGGGGAGGACATGAGTGCCGGCGCGGTGGTGCTGCATCCCGGCCAGCGCCTGCGCGCGCAGGAGGTCGGGCTCGCCGCCGCAGTTGGCCGCTCCAGCCTGACCGTGCGCAAGCGGCTGACCGTGGTGCTGTTTTCCACCGGCGACGAGCTGCGGGAGCCGGGGACGCCCAAGCCCGACCACGCCATCTATGACGCCAACCGCTACACGCTGGCCGCCCAGCTCGACGCGCTGGGGGTGGAGGTGCGCGACCTCGGCATCCTGCCCGACCGGCCCGACGCCACCCGCGCCGCCCTGGCCGAGGCGGCAGGCAGTGGCGACCTGATCGTCACCAGCGGCGGCGTTTCGGTCGGCGAGGAGGACCATGTCAAGGCGGCGGTGAACGCGCTGGGCTCCATCGATCTGTGGACGCTGGCGATCAAGCCGGGCAAGCCGCTGGCGCTCGGCCGGGTCGGCGATACGCCCTTCCTGGGGCTGCCCGGCAATCCGGTGTCGGCGATGGTGACCTTCCTGCTGGTCGGCCGTCCGCTGGTGCTGCGCCTGTCGGGGGCCAGCAGCATCGCCACGCCGCGCAGTCTGGTGGTCGCCGATTTCACCTTCACCAAGAAGCCCGGCCGCCGCGAGTTCCTGCGCGCCCGGCTGGAGCGCGGCGCGGACGGCCGTCCGGTCGCGGTGAAGTTCCCCAGCAACAGTTCCGGCGTGCTGACCTCGATGGTGGAGGCCGACGGTCTGGTCGACATGCCGGCGGAGGCCACCGCGGTCCATCCCGGCGATCTGGTCGATTTCCTGCCCTTCACCGGTCTGTTCGCGTGACTCTGGAACAGCTGCGCATCTTCGCGACGGTGGCGGAGATGCTGCATTTCACCCGCGCCGCCGAGGTTCTGCACCTGTCGCAGCCGGCGGTCAGCGCCGCCATCGCCGCGCTGGAGGCGGAACATGGCCTGCGCCTGTTCGACCGCATCGGCCGGCGGGTGGAACTGACCGCCGCCGGTCAGCTGCTCCACGGTCAGGCCCGCGCCATTCTGGCGAAGGTGGAAGAGGCCGGGACCATGCTGGCCGAGCTGTCGGGCCTGTCGCGCGGCGCGCTGCGGCTGGCGGCGAGCCAGACGGTGGGCAACCACTGGCTGCCGCCGCGGCTGTTGCGCTTCGCCGCCGCCTATCCCGGCATCCGCGTCGACCTGTCGGTCGGCAACACCGAGCAGGTGGCCGAGGCGGTGCGCGACGGCCGGGCCGAGTTGGGAATCGCCGAAGGCGTGGTGAGCGATTCGGCCCTGGTCAGCGAACCGGTCGAAGGCGACCGGCTGCGTCTGGTGGTGGGCGGCTCCCATCCCTGGGCCGGGCTTGGCCGGGTGGGGCGGGACGAGCTGGCGGCTGGGCGCTGGATCCTGCGCGAACCCGGCTCCGGCACCCGCGCGCTGTTCGAGGCGGCGGTGCGCGGGGTGGGGCTGGATCCGGGCGGGCTGGACGTCGCAATGACCCTGCCCGGCGGCTGCATCATCCGGGCGGCCCTGCTGGCCGGGGTGGGGGCGAGCGTGCTGTCGGACCTGATCCTGGCCGACGATCTGGCCACCGGCCGCATCGTCGCGCTGGAGGGGCTGGACCTGCCGTCCCGCCCCTTCCATCTGCTGCGCCACCGTGACCGCCACCGCAGTCTGGCGGAGCGAGCCTTCGTGCGCAGCGCGCTGGAAGCCGAACAACCGCCGGCTTCCCCCTGACGCGGCTTGCGGTCAGGCGGTGCGGAGCGTGCGGACGCCGTAGGTTGCCGCCTCGACGATGGCGAAGACCAGCATCGAAATCCCGACCATCGGGAAGAACAGGCCGCCGGCGACCGCGATGACGAACAGCCCCTTCGGCACGCCGGCCCCCTCGGTAAGACGCGGCGCGCCCAGGCTGCCGGCGGGCCGGCGCTTCCACCACATCACCAGCCCCGACACCACCAGCCCGACCATCGCTACCAGTGAGGCAAGCAGCACCAGCTGATTGGCCAGCCCGAAGGCTTGGCCCATATGGATGCTGACCCCCCATTCCGCCAGCCGGCCGAACAGGCCCAGGTCCTTCAGCTGCATGTCGAACAGCACCTTGCCGGAATATTGGTCGAGATGGACGACCCGCTCCTTGGTGATGTCGTCGGGATAGACCGACGCGGTGAAGACGCCGTCCGGTTGGCCCGGAATGACGAGGGCATAGCCCGGTGCAACTCCCAGCCCTTCGACCGTTCTCACCACGTCGTCCAGCTTGGCCGGCACCCCGCTTGCGGTGGTGGAGAGCGGGGTCGGCTGGTTCTCTATGATCCAGGGGGCGCGGTCGATGCTGTCCTTCAACGGCACTGTGGAGACCGGATACTTATCCCAGTAGCCGTCGGGCATGCCCAGGCCGACCGCATAGGCGAAGCCGTAGAACTGCTTGCCCCAATAGCCGGACCAGGGCAGGCCGGTCATCGCCAGGAAGACGATGAAGACGCTGACGAAGATGCCGGTCACGGCATGTAGGTCGCGCCAGAACAGGCGCTTCCCCGACTTGCCGCGCACGGTGACGACTCCGCCCTTCTGGCCGCGCGGCCACCACAGATAAATGCCGGAGGCTACCATCAGCACCATCCAGCCGGCGACCGCCTCGACGATGCGTTCGGCGAACCAGCCCGCATATTTCAGGCTGTGCAACTTGCGGATCACGTACATCAACGGCGATCCGGCGGCACCCGCGTCCCACAGGCTGCCCAGCACCCGGCCGCTGTAGGGATCGACATAGACGGTGTCCTTGAGGCCATCGGCGCCGGCGATCTGCACCCCGGCGGCGCGGTCGGCCGCTTCGGGCGGGCTGTAGCCCTTGAGTGTGCCGGGATGTGCCTCCAGCGCCTTCGCCACCAGGACGGAGGGCGCCAGCCGTTCGGTGCTCTGCGGCGCAACAATGCGCAGGTCGCGGTGCAGGCCGTCGTTGATCTCGTCCTTGAACAGATAGATGCCGCCGGTCACGGCGAGCAGGATGACGATGGGCGCGCAGATCAGCCCGGCGAAGAAATGCCAGCGCCAAAGCGCACGGTAAAGGGCAGAGCCGATGGCTCCGCCTTGCAGAGTTCCAGTCATGAAGTATCCAGTCGGTCGTCGCGATACGGATCGCCCGGTCAAGCGGGCGGCTCAGTGCGTCGGGTGACGACCGGATGGCGGGGCCTGGGACTGGAAGGGCTTCCGCTCCTTCGGCCGGTGGACCTCGTCGGGCTTCGCCGACTCCGGCAGTTGCAGGATGCCAGCCGGAATGAGCGGCATCTGCAGGGCCGGCAGCAGCGCGATATACTGGCCGAGCCAGCTGCAGGGCAGATGCAGCGGGGAAAGCTGCTGCTTGTCGGTATCGCCGCCGGGGGCAAGCGGAATGCCGTCCTGATCGACCGGCAGATAGACGATCTCGCTGCCGGTGCAGATCGCGACATAGCCGTCGCGGTCGGCGGCACCGGCAGAGGGGGCGACAACGCGCAGGAAAAGGCTGAGCGCCAGCGCGAGCGCAAGCGCCAGACCCCACCGTTCCTGCACTGTGCGGCAATAAGCCAGCATCCGATTGCGACCGCCTCGCAAGCCTTAGAAACGGATCGTTACCCGATCCGCGAGGGGCGAACAAGTACGACGGGATCTCTCTACAGCCGAACGGTGCATCGGCGGTTCGCCATATCGCCATGTCCCGGTTATCGGCGCTATAACCGGAGGCATTCCCGCTTCCGCTTGTAAGGCGACATGATGGCACGGCTGCTGACGCTGCTTTGGGTTCTGGTGGTGATGGTTTTTGCGGCCGGATCGGTCCGCGCCGATTACACGCCGCCGGGGGCGCTGTCGGACGCCACCGCCTATGCCAACGGGCTGCTGCTGAAATCGCCGCCGCAGCCCAAGCCGCAGGTGATCGCCGACCTGCTGAAGCAGGCCCATGCCGCCCGCGACCGCAAGGACATGGCCGGCGCTATCCATGCCTATGAGAAGACCATCACCCAGGGCGGCGGCTCGCCGTCGGTCTGGCTGGAACTGAGCGCCGCCTGGATGGCGGCATCCCCGCCCAACAAGGACCGCGCACTGCAGAGCGCCGTGATGGCCGGCCAGTTCAACCCGAAGGACGAGGAGCGGGTCGCCATCCTCTGGCGCATCGCCACCCTGATGGACGAGGCGTTCGGCAAGCCGGACGAGGCGGTGAAGGTGCTGAATGCGATTCGCGAGCTGGCGCCGAAGCTGGACACGGCGACGCTCGACGCCCGCGCGCCGAAGCTGGAGGAGCGCTTCGTCGCCATGCGCCGCAAGGCCGGGCTGGCGCTGACCGGCGTCACCGTGAATGCGGAGGGCAGCAGCCCGCGCGTCTGCTTCCAGTTCAACGACCGGCTGAGTGGCAAGCAGGGCGTCCGCTTCGACGATTATGTCCGGGTGGAGCCGGCGACCAAGACCGCCATCGAGGCGCGTGACAACAGCCTGTGCCTGCGCGGCGTCAGCCACGGCAACGGCTACACCGTCACCCTGCGCCAGGGTCTGCCCGGCGAGGACGGCGTGGTGCTGAAGGCCGACGAGACCCAGCGCGTGCGCGTGCCCGACCGGCCGTCGATGGCGGCCTTCCGCGGTTCCGCCTACATCCTGCCGCGCAAGGGCGCCGACGGCATCCCGGTGATCAGCGTCAACACCGACAAGCTGGACGTGTCGGTCTACCGCATCGCAGACCGGGCGCTGGTCTCCAACAAATATGACGCCAGCCTGTTCAGCGAGCTGACCGGCTATACCGCCGACCGGCTGGTCCAGGACAATGGCGAGTTGGTCTGGACCGGCACGCTGGATGTGAAGGGCGAGCGCAACCGCGACACCACCGCCGCGATCCCCTTCCGGCAGGCGGTGGGCGACGATCCCAAGGCCGGCCTCTATGTCGTCACCGCCCGCCCGCACGACGTGGAAGAGAGCGACCGCTGGGAATCCCTGGCGACCCAGTGGGTCCTGCTGTCCGACATCGGCCTGACCAGCTTCCGTGGCGCCGACGGGCTGACCGTCTTCGCCCGCTCCTTCGGCACTGCCAAGCCGTTGCCGGGCGTCGAGGTCGCGCTGGTCGCCCGCAACAACAGCGAGCTGGCGCGCGTGAAGACCGACGAGTTCGGCCGCGCCCGTTTCGCGCCCGGCCTGCTGAAGACCGGCGGCAACGCGCCCGAGATGGTGATGGCCTATCTCGGCACCGACTTCGCCATGCAGGACCTGACCGGCGCCGCCTTCGACCTCAGCGACCGCGGGGTCGGCGGGCGCCCGGCGCCGGGGCCGATGGACGCCTTCGTCTATGCCGACCGCGGCGTCTACCGCCAGGGCGAGACGGTCAACCTGTCGATCCTGCTGCGCGACGACAAGACGGAGGCGGTGAGCGACTTCCCGCTGACGGTGAAGGTCCTGCGCCCCAGCGGCACCGAATATTACAGCGGCGCCCTCAAGGGGCAGGGGGCCGGCGGCTTCTTCCTGCCGCTGAGCCTGACCCGCACCGCGCCGCTCGGCGGCTGGGAGGTGCTGGTCTATGGCGACCCGAAGGGCGAGCCGATCGGCCGCGGGTCGTTCCAGGTCGAGGATTTCGTGCCGGTCAAGCTGGCGCTCGACCTGACCGCCAGCGCGCCGATCCTGGTGCCGAACCAGCCCTTCGAGGTGACGGCGCAGGGCCGCTTCCTCTATGGCCCGCCGGCCGCCGGGCTGGACGGCACCGCCGAGGTGGCGCTGAAGCCCGACCCGATGCCCTATCCCGCCTTCAAGGACTATCGCTTCGGCCGGGTGCAGGACAATCCGACCGAGCGGCTCGACCCGCTGGAGTTCCCGACCACCGACGAGCAGGGCGTCTCGCACATCGCCGTGACGCTGCCGGAGGTGCCGGACACCAGCAAGCCGCTGCGCGCCGACATCCGCGTCACCCTGTCGGAGCCGGGCGGGCGTCCGGTCAAGAAGTCCGTCTCGGTCCCGGTGCGGCCCAAGACCTATGCGCTGGGCCTGCGCCCGCGCTTCTCCGACGGGCGCGTCGGCGAGGGGGGCGATGCCGCCTTTGACCTCGTCGCCGTGGCGCCGGACGGCAGCGCCATCGCCAAGCCCGGCGTCAAGTGGGAACTGGTGGAGGAGCGGGTTTCCTTCGTCTGGTACCGCCGCGATGGCCGCTACAGCTACAACGCCTCGGTGCGCGACGTGCCGCTGGCCTCCGGCACCGTCGATGTCGGCGCCGACAAGCCGGCGCAGGTGGCGCTCGGCAAGCGCGACTTCGGCCGCTACCGGCTGGAGGTGACGGACAAGGCGGTCGGCGTCGCCAGCTCCTACCGCTTCTATTCCGGCTGGGCGAGCGGCGACGACAGCGCCGACATCCCCGACAAGCTGGAGGTCTCAACCGACAGGCAGTCCTACAAGCCGGGCGAGACCGCCCGCATCCGCATCGCGCCGCCCTTCGCCGGCGAGCTGCTGGTGACGGTGGCGACCGACCGCATCTTCGACGTCCGCACCCTGTCGATCCCGGCCGAGGGCGCGACGGTGGAAATCCCGGTCGATGCCGCCTGGGGTCCCGGCGCCTATGTCACCGCCACCGCCTACCGTCCGCCGGTCAAGGGGCGGGAACGCCAGCCGGTGCGCGCCATGGGCGTCGCCTGGGTCGGTGTCGATCCGTCGGTGCGTACGATGACCGTCACGCTCGACGCGCCGCAGGTGATGCGTCCGCGCGGCCGGCTGGAGGTCGGGGTGAAGGTCGCCGCCGCCGATGGCGGGTCGATGGAGGACACCTATGTCACGCTGGCCGCGGTGGACGAGGGCATCCTGCGCCTGACCGACTTCGCCAGCCCGCAGCCGGAGAAGCATTATTTCGGAAAGCGCCGGCTCGGCCTCGACATCCGCGACGATTACGGCCGGCTGATCGACCCGCTCGACGGCCCCTATGGCGCCATGCGCCAGGGCGGCGATTCCAGCGGCGCCGGTCTGCCTGTGGTGCCCTTCACCGTGGTCTCGCTGTTCCACGGGCCGGTGAAGCTCGGTGCCGACGGCACCGCCCGCATCGGCTTCGACGTGCCCGACTTCAACGGTGAGCTTCGGCTGATGGCGGTTGCCTACAGCCGCGGCCGGGTCGGCTCGGCCGCCGGGCCGGTGACGGTGCGCGATCCGCTGGTGGCCGACGCCATCCTGCCGCGCTTCCTCGCCCCCGGTGACGACAGCCGCGTGACCCTGTCGCTGCACAATGTGGAGGCGGCGGCCGGCACCTACGAGGTGGCGGTGACCGCGCAGGACGCGGTGTCAGTGGAGGGCAGCACTCTCTCCGTCCCGCTGGCGAAGGGCGAGCGCAAGACGCTGGTCGTGCCGCTGAAGGGCGTCGCCGCCGGCATCGGCCATGTCGCCGTGGCGGTGAAGGGGCCGGAAAACCTGGCGCTGAACCACGACTACGGCATCACCGTCCGCCCGGCCCGCTCGGTCGAGACCCAGTTCCTGACCCGCCAGATCGCGCCGGGCGAGAGCGTCCGCTTCGACGGGGCGGAGCTTGCGACCTATCTGCCGGGGACCACCAGCTGGTCGGCCAGCTTCACCACCGCGCCGCCCTTCGATGTCGGCGGCATCCTGCGGGCGCTCGACCGCTATCCGTTCGGCTGCCTGGAGCAGACGGTCAGCCGCGCCCTGCCGCTGCTGGTGGTGCGCGACGTCGAACTGGCGCTGGGCAAGGACCGCAAGCCGGACGACGGCCTGGAGGCGCGCGTCCAGCAGGCGATCTCCCGCACGCTCGACAAGCAGCGCTTCGACGGCGCCTTCGGCCTGTGGGGCGCCCATGACGAGGCCGACGGCTGGCTGAGCGCCTACGCCACCGAGTTCCTGGTCCGCGCCAAGCAGAAGGGGGAGGCGGTACCGGACAAGCCGCTGACCGATGCGCTGACCTGGCTGCGCCAGCGCGCCATCGCCAGCGCGAACGAGCCGGAGGAACTGGCGGTGCGCGCCTATGCCCTGCACACGCTGGCGCTGGCCGGCGTGTCGCTGCCGGGGCCGGCGCGCTACCTGCACGACACCGCGCTGGAGAAGCTGCCGACGCCGCTCGCCAAGGGGCAGCTAGGCGCGGCGCTCGCCCGCATGGGCGACAAGGAGCGGGCGGCCAGCGCCTTCGACAGCGCCGTCGCCCATCTGGCGCGCGAGGAGTGGCATGTCGATTACGGCTCCACCGTCCGCGACGCCGCGGCGCTGGTGGCGCTGATGACCGAGGTCGACATGGCCGGCAACCGCATCCCGGCGCTGATCGACCGGCTTCCGGCTTCCGCCACCGCCGCCGGCCGCACCAACACGCAGGAGAAGGCGTGGTCGGTCCTGGCCGCCGACGCCCTGCTGCGCGGCGCGCCGGCGAAGGTCGAGGTGACGCTGGGCGGTGCGAAGAAGGACGGCGCGCGGGTCGATCTGACCCCGACGCTGGCCCAGCTGAAGGCCGGCATCCCGGTCGCCAACGCCGGCAAGGCGGCGGTGTGGCAGGCGGTGTCGCTGTCCGGCGTGCCGGTGGCGCCACAGCCGGCGGCGCGCGAGGGGCTGCGCATCAAGCGCTACTTCTTCACCCGCAGGGGCGAGCCGCTGAACCTCGACACCATCAAGCAGAACGACGTCTTCGTCGTTGTGCTGGAGGGCGAGGCCAACACCAAGCTGTTCCACCAGGGTATGGTCACCCACGCGCTGCCCGCCGGCTGGGAGATCGAGAACGCCAAGCTGGGCGGCGGCACGCCGGAGGAGATGCAGTGGCTGGGCGACCTCAGCTACACCCGCACGACCGAGGCGCGTGACGACCGCTATGTCGCCGCGGTGGACCTGACGGAGGACCAGCAGACCTTCAAGCTGGCCTTCATCGTCCGCGCCATCACCCCCGGCACCTATGAACTGCCGGGCGCCACGGTGGAGGACATGTACAAGCCGCGCTTCTTCGCCCGCCAGACCACCGGGCGGATCACGGTCCATCCGGCGGAGTGACGATTGGCGCGGGTTTGGATGCGTAAGGTCTGGGTGCGGCGGTCGGCGCTTGCTGCGGCAGGCGTCGCCGCCCTGATGGGGACGGCGCTGGCGCTCGACCGGCTGTTCCCGCCGCCGCTGGACCGGCTGGCCGACCTGTCGGTGACGGTCACCGACCGCAAGGGCCAGCCGCTGCGTATCTTCACCAACGCGGCCGGGGCGTGGCGGCTGCCGGCGACGGTGGATGACGTGTCGCCGCTGTTCGTTGAGCTTCTGCTGGCCTATGAGGACCGGCGCTTCGAAAGCCATGCCGGCGTCGACCCATTGGCGGTGCTGCGGGCGGCTGCGCAGAATCTGGGGGCGGGGAGGGTGGTCTCCGGCGCCTCCACCCTCACCATGCAGGTTGCCCGCCTGCTGGAGCCGCGCCCGCGCACCTTCGGCGCCAAGCTGATCGAGGCGGCGCGGGCGGCGCAGCTGGAATGGCGCTTCAGCAAGCGCGACATCCTCGGCATGTACCTGACGCTCGCCCCCTATGGCGGCAACATCGAGGGGATTCGCGCCGCCTCGCTGATGCTGCTGGGCAAGGCGCCGGTGGAGTTGGACGCGGCGGAGGCGGCGCTGCTGGTCTCGCTGCCGCAATCGCCCTCGCGCCTGCGGCCCGACCGCTATCCGGAGCGGGCGCAGGCGGCGCGCGATAAGGTGCTGGACCGGGTGGCCGAAGCCGGCGCGCTGCCGCCCAAGGCGGTGGCGGAGGCGAAGACCCTGCCGGTGCCCTCGGCACGCCTGTCCCTGCCGGCCTCGGCCCCGCATCTGGCCGATCGGCTGCGCAACGCCGATCCCCACCGACCGGTGATCGCCACCACCATCGACGGCACGCTGCAGCACGCCGTCGAGGCGATGGCCCGCCGGGCGGCGGAGACGCTGAACCCGCAGGCCGGGCTGGCGGTGCTGGTGGTGGACAACCGCGACCGTTCGGTCCTGGCCTATCTCGGCAGTCCTGACGCGCTGGACGAGACCCGGCAGGGGCCGATCGACATGGTGCGGGCGGTGCGTTCGCCGGGATCGGCGCTGAAGCCCTTCATCTATGGGCTGGGCTTCGACGACGGCATCATCCACCCGCTGACCCAGATCGCCGACGTGTCCACCCGCTTCGGCGACTGGGCGCCGCGCAACTTTGACCGCAGCTTCACCGGCGACCTGACGGTGATGGAGGCGTTGCAGCGCTCGCTGAACGTGCCGGCGGTGCTGGTGCTCGACCGCGTCGGCCCGCTGCGCTTCGCCGAGGCGCTGCGCAAGGCAGGAGCCCGGCTGGTGCTGCCCAGCGGAACGGCGCTGCCGGGGCTGCCTGTCGCGCTGGGCGGGGCGTCGATCAGCCTGTGGGACATGACGACTCTCTATAGCGGGCTGGCGCGCGACGGGATGGTGGCGCCGCTGCGCACCTTGATGGAGCAGCAGGACGGGTCGGAGCAGCGGCTGTTGTCGGCCACCGCGGCGCAGCAGGTGCGGGCGATCCTGGAAGGCTCCCCGCCGCCGCCGGGGGTGGTGCAGGCGCAGGAACTGCGCGGCAGCGGTCCGGTGGCGCTGAAGACCGGCACCAGCTATGGCTTTCGCGACGCCTGGGCCTTCGGCGTCACCGGGCGCTATACGGTGGGTGTGTGGGTCGGCCGGCCGGACGGCACGCCAAGCCCCGACCATTACGGCCGCAACACCGCCGCCCCGCTGCTGTTCGAGGTGTTCGACCGGCTGCCGGCCGAGCGTGGTCGCCCCGCCGGGCCGGTGCGCAACGACGCGCCGCCGGAACTGCTGCGGCGCCTGCGTCCGGGCGAGGTGGAGTTGGCCGGATCCCGCCAGACCGACCGCCTGCGCCTGACCTTCCCGGTCAGCGACATGGTGTTGGAGGCGCTGGGGCCGGACGGCAGAGGGGAGCCGATGACCCTGACCGCCAGCGGCGGCCGGCGTCCGCTGTCCTGGCTGATCGACGGCCGGCGCATCGCCCAGTCGCCCATCGCGCGCGAGGTGCTGTGGCGGCCGGCGGGGCCGGGGGTGGTGCGGGTGACCGTGCTGGACGCCGACGGCCGCAGCGACAGCGCGACCGTCGAGATTCGCTGAACTCTAAATGGCGCGGCGCAGGCCGAACGGCGCGTCGTCGCGCTGGCTCCACACCCGCGTGCGGACCCGCATCTGCTTCTGGCAATCCACCGAGCAATAGAGCGGCGCCGGTCCCCGCGCGGACGGACGGACGAAGGGACGGCCGCAGCAGGCGCAATGGAGCTGGCGGGTCGCGGTGTGCAGGACGGTGGCCGGACGGGCGGAGGCGGACATCTGGAAGAGTTCGGGCTGGTTTCGGGTGAGCGCCAATATAGGGGCGGTGTGTTGCAGTTCCATGCTCGGGAAAACGCCTAGCACTGAATGGGTATCGGGCCTGTCCGGCGGTCGGGGGCGGTTGACCGGCTCGGCCCTCGGGCCTATCTGAAAAGGCTGAAAACAAGCGGGAGCGGTGCGGTGCCGATGCGCGTCGCCGACTGGATGCGGAGGCTGGGTGGTGTCGCGGGGGCGATGGTCCTCGTGATGCTCGGCCTGTTGCTGTGGTCGGGTGTCGCCACCGCCGCGTGCCCGCATGAGCGGCCGGGTTCACCGGCTGCCGTCGCGCCTCATGCCATGTCGCACGGCACGTCGCACACGATGGACGCCAACAGATTCGACCATGGCCGGCAGGCGCCGGGCCGGCCCTACCATGCGGTGCAGCCCTGCTGCGCCGGGATGGCCTGCGCCGCCGTGCCGGTCGGGTTGCCGGGTGCCGAGTTGGCGTCGCCGCGCGGATCGGCGGGGCCCAAGTTGGGCTGGGCCGCCGGGCCGCTGCGCGAGGGGCTGGGCCTGCGCCCCGATCTGCCGCCGCCCCGGCTGGGATGAAGCCAATGCGCCGCTGACCCTGAGCGGTGCCGTCCTCCGTCCCAACTCTCCAGATCATCCGGAGTCCGTCATGACTCTTGCGCTTTCCCGCCGCCGTCTGCTGTCCACGGCGGTGGCCGGCGGCTGTGCCGCCCTGCTGCCCGCCTTTTCCCGCTCCGTCCTGGCTGCTGGTTCTGCCGTCGGCCCGGGCGCCGGCCCAACTCCCGGTGACGCCGTCCGCCTGACCGTCGAGCGCCGCACCCTGGAGGTGAACGGCAAGGCCGCCGGCGTATTCGGCATCCGCCAGCCCGACGGCACGCACGGGCTGACCCTCGATCCTGGCCGGCGCTTCCTGGTCGACCTCGCGAACAGGGCCGGGGAGGACACCATCATCCACTGGCACGGCCAGACCCCGCCCTATGTCCAGGACGGCGTCGCCGACATGAACCGGCCGCTGATCCGCGACGGCCTGACCGTGCGCTACGACTTCGCGCCGCGCACCGGCACCCACTGGATGCACTCCCACCACGGGATGCAGGAACAGCTGCTGATGGCCGCTCCGCTGGTGGTCCGCAGCGACGAGGATCTCCGCGCTGACGAGCAGGAGGTGGTCATCCTGCTGCACGACTTTACCTTCCGCGACCCGGCCGAGCTTCTGGCATCGCTGGGCGGGGCATCCGGCGGGGTGGCCCATGGCGGGCATGGCGCCGCCGGCATAGGGCAGGGGGCCATGAGCCAGGGTTCCATGGATCATGGCGCCGTGAATCACGGCCAGATGAGCCAGGACCAAATGAGTCCGGGCCAGATGAACCATGGCCAGATGGACCACGGCGCCATGGGGCACAGTTCCACGCCCCAGGCCAACGGCCATGACATGATCGGCATGTCCGGCGGCATGGCGATGGACCTGAACGACATCGATTACGACGCCTATCTCGCCAATGACCGCACCCTTGCCGATCCGCAGGTGGTTCGGGTGGAGCGGGGCGGGCGGGTGCGGCTGCGCGTCATCAACGGTGCCACCTCCACCGCCTTCCATCTCGACCTTGGGCGGCTGAGCGGGCAGGTGATCGCCGCCGACGGCAATCCTGTGCAACCGGTGGCGGGCAACCGCTTCGGCCTGTCGATGGGGCAGCGGCTCGACATCCGCCTGACCCTGCCGGCCGACGGCGGCGCCTTCCCGATCCTGGCTCTGCGGGAAGGGGCGGTGCAGCGCACCGGCATCATCCTCGCCACCCCCGGTGCGGCTGTGGAGAAGGTCGCGGACACCGGGCAGGGGGAAACCGACGCGCTTGACCTGTCGCTGGAGCGCCAACTGGTTGCAGTGACGCCGCTGGCGGCGCGGGCGGCCGACCAGACGCGGCGGATGCAGCTGACCGGCTCGATGATGCCCTATGTCTGGAGCCTGGACGGTAGAACCTTCGGCCAGCACCGGCCGCTGCTGGTCCGCCAAGGCCAGCGGGTGGAGCTGACCTTCGAGAATGCGTCGATGATGGCGCATCCCATGCACCTGCACGGCCATCATTTCCAGGTGGTGGCGATCGACGGCCGGCCGGTGGCGGGTGCGGTGCGCGACACTGTCCTGGTGCCGATGATGGCCAGCGTGACCGTCGCCTTCGATGCCGACAACCCCGGCCGCTGGCCGCTGCACTGCCACAACCTGCTGCACATGGCCACGGGGATGATGACCGAGGTGGTCTATGAAGGGTTCGTTTGAGGGATGGGGGCAGCGATGCCCCCATCCGCCCCCTCAATAATGTGGTGGCGGCCGGTCGTCCTGCGGGGAGGAGATGGCATATTCCGCCGCCTCCACCCGGTCGCGCATGCGCTTCACCTGTGCGGTCAGGCGGTCGATGGTCTGGCCCTGGGCGAAGATGACCTCGGACATCTCCTCAGCCATGCGCTCGTGATGGGCGAGGCGGCTTTCCAGATCGGCGAGACGTTGTTCGAGAGCGGGATCCATTGGGCACCGGACAGGGAAAGGGAAGATGGGGAACGGGCCGCAAGATGGACCATTCCCCGGTCCGGGTCGAGGTGCCTTTCCGCTCACACCATCGCGGTGGTGCCGGCCAGCCAGCCGGACAGGCCGGTCAGCACCAGCACCGTCAGACTGGCCAGCCGCAGGGTCAGCGGCGCCATCGCCAGCCCGCCCATCAGCTTGTCGTTGCGCAGCAGCAACAGCATCGGGATCAGGATGAAGGGCAGGGTCAGCGCCAGCACCACCTGACTCAGCACCAGCAACCCGTCCACCGCACCGTCGCCGGCACTGCCCAGAACCGCCAGCGCCGGGATCAGCGAGGCGCCGCGGGTGATCAGCGCACGGGTGATCGGGCGCAGCCGCAGATTCAGGAAGCCTTCCGTCACCATCTGCCCGGCCATGGTGCCGGTGGTGGTGGAGCTTTGGCCGGCGGCCAGCAGGGCGATGGCGAAGACAAGCGCGGCGACCCCGCCGATGCTGCTGCCCAGCAGGGCGTGCGCGTCCTCGATGCCGGGAGCGCTGCCGGCTCCGGCCCCCTGGAAGGCGACGGCGGCAACCGCCAGGATGGCGCCGTTGACCAGACCGGCCAGCGCCAGCGCGGTCGACAGGTCGATGGTCAGCCAGCGGGCGGCCTGCCGGCGCTCCTCCTCCGTCTTCACCTCGGCCAGTCGCGCCCGCACCAGACCGGAGTGCAGGAACAGGTTGTGCGGCATGACGGTGGCGCCGATGATGCCCAGCGACAGGTACAGCATCTCCGGATCGCGGGCCAACTCGACGCTGGGCATCAGGCCGGCCAGCAGGGCGGCGGGGGCGGGGCGGGCGATCACAAGCTCCCAGGCGAAGCAGACCACCACCACGCTCATCAGCGCGCCGACGACCAGTTCGGGGGAGCGTCCCCGGGCGCCGGGCAGGGCCAGGATGCCGAAGGTCAGCACGGCGGAGATCACCACGCCGTCCATGATCTGGATGCCGAACAGCAGCTTCAGCGCGATGGCGCTTCCCAACAATTCGGCTAGATCGGTGGCGATCATTGCCAGTTCCGACACCGCCCACACCAGCATCGCCACCGGGCGCGAGAAGCGCCGGCGGATCAACCGGGCCAGATCGGTGCCGGTCGCCAGAGTCAGCCGGACGATCAGCCCCTGCAGGAAGATGCCGGCCAGGCTGGCGATCAGCACCGCCGACAGCAGCGCGAAGCCGAAGCTGGAGCCTGCCGCGATGTCCGTCGCCCAGTTGCCGGGGTCCATGTAGCCGACCGCCACCACGAAGCCGGGGCCGAGCATGGTCCAGAAGCGGCGCCCGCCCGCCGGGGCGGCGGTGCGGACGGAATCGGCGGTGGTGGGGGATGCGGTCTTCACGCCGGTTGCTCCTGAACGGTCCGATGGCGGCCAGAGGCTTGGCTGCCGATGCAACATGGCAGGGTATTTCGATAGCGTCCAATCGATGTATTCTAACATCGAGATAGGCGTTATCTATCGATGTGGGCGCTCCGCCAAGGCAGGTCCAGTTCAGAACAGCGCGTCGGTCACTTCGTTCGCGGTGCAGCAGTGCCATGCGCGCGAATTTCGCCGGGAACCATTTGGGATGTTCAGCGCCGGCGCGGGCCGAAACGTTTGCGCGGGGCGCCGCGGAAACCGGCGGCGGGCGGCGGCTCGCGGCGGCGGGCGCGCGAGGCGAGCGCTTCGGACAGGCGCTGGCCGATGGCGTCGCGGGCGCTGCGCACACGCTCCCGGTCGGGCAGGGCGTCGGGGAATTTGCGCGAGGCCCAGAAATAGAGGTCGCAGGCGCGCGACGCCGCTTCCAGCACATCGGCGGCCAGCCCGTCGAACCGCGCCGGGATCAGCCGGGCGAGCGGCAGCACCTCCCCCGCCTCCACCGCGCTGAGGATAGCGGCGAAGACCTTGGCGTCCTCCGGCTCCTCCAGATCGGCGGGGGCCAGCAGCAGGTCGAGCTTGGCGGCGAGCGCCAGCCGCCGCGAGTCCAGCATCGGCGCGGCACGGCGCAGCGCCGACAGGTCGGCCAGCCGGAAGGGGGAGCCGGCGGTGGCGGCGCTACCGAAGCACTCCACCAGCAGGCGGGTCTCGCCGCTGTCGATGTGGCTGGCAAGGCGGGCCAGCATGGCGCGGGTCGGGCGGACGGGCAGGGGGGCGTCGGCGCACAGGCGGCGGTCCGGCGCCTCCAGCAGGCGTTTCAACGCGGCGGGCGTGCCGCGGGCGATGACGCCGAAATGCCCCTCCTCGAACTGGCCGAAGCGGCCGGCGCGGCCGGCGATCTGCTTCACCTCCGTCGCGGTCAGCGGGCGGACGCTGCTGCCGTCGAACTTCTCCAGCGCGGTGAACAGCACGCGTCGGCAGGGCAGGTTCAGCCCCATGCCGATGGCATCCGTCGCCACCACCACGTCGGCCTCGCCGGCCAGGAAACGCGCCGCCTCGCGCCGCCGCACCGCCGGGGCCAGCGCGCCATAGATGGCGGCGACCGACAGACCTTGCGCCAGCAGCGTGTCGCGGACGCTGTGCACCTCGCGGCGGGAGAAGGCGATCAGGGCGTCGCCGCGTTCCACCTCCGCCCACTCCAGCCGGCGGTCCAGCATCGACAGCGGGGTCTTGCGGTCGAGTTCCACCACCTCCAGCGCCTCGCCAAGATGGGCAGCGGCGCGCTCCACCAGCGGACGGACCTCCGGTGCGCCGAGGATGTAGACGGTTTCGGCCGGCACGCCCATCAGCGCGGCGGTCCAGGCCCAGCCGCGTGCCGGGTCGGCCAGCATCTGGATCTCGTCGATCACCGCGACCTCGACCGGGCGGTCGGGGTCCATCACCTCGATGGTGGAGGCGGTGTGGCGGGCGCCGGGGGTGCGGATTTCCTCCTCGCCGGTGATGAGGGTGGTGGGGGTGCCCTCGGCGTTCAGCCGCTCCATCACCTCCAGCGCCAGCAGGCGCAGCGGCGCGAGATAGACGCCGTCGCGCGCCTCGCGCAGCGCGGTGATGGCGCGGTGGGTCTTGCCGGAGTTGGTCGGGCCGATCACCAGCACCAGCTTGCGGTTCATGCCGCGCGCCACCGGAAACAGCCGTTCGAAGCGGGAGAAGTCGAAATGGCGATCGACATAGAGCCGGCCGCGCGCCTCCGCCCGGTCGCGGCGCCACTGGTCATACTCGCGGTCCCAGCGGTCGAGCAGTTCTTCAGCGTCCGTACGGTTGCGGGCGGCCTTGCCCAGCCGCTCGGCGAGGCTGGCGAAGCCCCAGTCGGGATCGTCGCCGGCCCGCTCCGCCAGACCGCGCAAGCGGGCGGCGACGCGGGACAGCGCGTCGTCCAGGGCGGTGCGCAGGGCTGGGTCATGGTCGAGCCGGGCCGACAGCTCGGCGTCGGACAGGTCAGACAGTTCCAGCGCATCGAAGGTCCGGGAGGCTTGCAGGCGGATGGCCGGGGCCATGCCGGGCCAGGGAAGGTCGTCGCCGCGGACGGCGCGGACGCGGGTGCGGTCCTCGCAGGACAGCAACGCGGTGTGGGTTCCGGCCAGCGCGCGGCGGCCCTGGGCCAGAAGCGCGTCGCGACGGTGGGCGCGGTCGATGCGGCCGGTGATCTCCAGCAGGACGGCCTCGCGACGCTCCGCCGGGACCAGCAGGTCGCGCTTTCCCTTCGGCAGCGGCAGCCCGAGCGGCACCAGACCGCGCGCCTCGGCGTCATGCATCCGCAGCACGCCGGCGGCCCCCAGCGTCGTCACCTCTGGATGGGCGACGGCGAGGTCGTGGACCAGATGCGGGTCGGCGGGCGTGGGAGTGTCGTCGGTCATGAAGCCTGTCCGGAGGCGATGTGGTGCAGCACGATGCCGCTGGTGGTCGCCACGTTGAGGGAATCGAAACCGCCGGCCATCGGAATTCGCACGCTGCGGGCGCGGGCCAGCAGGGCAGGCGGCAGGCCCGGCCCCTCCGAGCCGAACAGCAGGGCGGCGCGGCGGGGCGGGGGCAGGGCGGCCAGCGTCTCGGCACCGGCGGGGCTGAGCGCAACCGCTTCGAACCCGAAGCGGTCGAGCAGGGCGAGCGGGTCCTCATCGGCGCCGAGCCTTGCCGTCGGCACCAGCAGGGTCGCCCCCACCGACACGCGGATCGCCTTGCGGTAGAGCGGATCGCAGCAGCCGGGATCGAGGATCACCGCATCGGCGCCGAAGGCGGCGGCATTGCGGAAGATGCCACCCATGTTGTCGTGATTGCCGATGCCGAACAGCATGACGATCCGGGCGACCGGGCCGCAGGCATCCAGCAGATCGGCCGCGCTCGGCACGTCGGTCTTCTCGCCGACGGCCAGGATGCCGCGATGCAGCGGAAAGCCGGCGATGCGGTCGAGCACCGCTTGCGTGGCGGTAAAGACGGGGGTGTCCGCAGGCAGCACCGCCAGCATCGGCTCCAGCGCCGTCGCCCGCTTGTCGGCGATCAGCAGCGAACGGGCGCGATAGCGGCTGGACTGGACGAGGCTGCGCACCACCACCGCCCCCTCGGCGATGAACAGCCCGTCACGGCCGACGAGGTCGCGCTCCCGCACGTCGCGGTAGGGCTCGATGCGCGGATCCTCGGAGTCTGTGATCGGGATGATGATGGGCAAGCGGGCAACTCGGCGTCAGGGTGTGCGCCTACTTAGTGCATGTCGGGGCCGCTTTCCAATGGCATACCCCCTTGCCGACACTGAAGCCTCTTCTCATGTTGCGATGCAGCATAAGAAATGGGGACCTGCCGATCATGACCATGATCCGAAGGCTGTGGAACCGCATGCGCGGCGGGGCGAAGCCGGCGCCGCGCGCTCTGCCGGCCGAACCGCTGGAGCAGTCGGGGCCCGGGCCGATGCTGGCCCTGCCGTGGCCCAAGCCGACGCTGGCGCTGGCGTTGCAGGGCGGCGGCGCGCATGGCGCCTTCACCTGGGGCGTGCTCGACCGGCTGCTGGAGGAGGACATCCGGCTGGTCGGGGGCAGCGGTGCAAGTGCCGGAGCGATGAACGCGGCGATGCTCGTGCAGGGCTGGGCAAGGGGCGGTCGCGACGGCGCCCGCGCCGAACTGGCGAATTTCTGGGAGCGGGTGAGCGCCGCCGGCCGGCTGGGGCCGATCCGGCCGAGCGTGACCGACCGGCTGCTCGGCCGCTGGAACGTCGATCACGCGCCGGGGACCCATCTGCTGGACTGGGCGCGGCGCTGGGTCACCCCCTACCAGACGCAGGCTGCCGATTTCCACCCGCTGCGCGGATTGCTGGCGGAGATGGTGGAGCCCGACCTGATCCGGCGGAGCGGGCTGCGGCTGTTCGTCAGCGCCACCAATGTGCGCAGCGGCGCCCTGCGGCTGTTCGACGAGTCGGAGCTTCAGGTCGACCATCTGCTGGCCTCCGCCTGCCTGCCGCATCTGTTCCGCGCGGTGCGGATCGACGGGCAGCACTATTGGGACGGCGGCTATCTCGCCAATCCGCCGCTGTCGCCGCTGGCGGAGGCCTGTCCCGGCGCCGACCTGATGGTGGTGGCGATCAACCCCTTCACCTGCGCCACCACGCCGGAGGATCCGGCCGGCATTGCCGCCCGGCTGAACCAGATCACCTTCAACGCCGCCCTGCTGCAGGAGATGCGCTGCCTGTCCGCCCTTCCCGACGCTCCGCGCCTGCATCTGATCGGTGCCGACGAGCATTTGCAGGATTTAGGGCTCTATTCGAAGTTGATGACCGACCGGAGCTTCCTCAACTGGCTGCGCGACGCCGGGCGCGAGGCGGCGGGACGCTGGGTGGAGGAGAACCTGCAATCCGTCGGCGTGGAAGGCACCGCCCGGTCGCCGGCACTGGCCTGACCTTCACTCCGCCGGATGCTGCCCCGCTGGATGCTGTTGGGCGTCGGGATCGGTGTGGGCGAACCAGCGCTTCATCCGGCGCGACAGCCCGTCCAGATAGGTCAGGGCCACAGGCACCACCAGCAGCGTCAGGATGGTGGAGGACAGGAGGCCGCCGATCACCGCATGGGCCATCGGCGCCCGCTGCTGCGCGCCCTCGCCGATGCCGAGCGCCAGCGGGATCATGCCGAAGATCATCGCCGCGGTGGTCATCACGATGGGGCGCAGGCGGATGATGCCGGCCTCCACCAGCGCATCGTGCAGGCTGGCGCCGCGCATGCGCGCTTGGTTGGCGAAATCGACCAGCAGGATGGCATTCTTGGTGACCAGACCCATCAGCATGATGAAGCCGATGGCGCTGAAGATGTTCAGCGTCGATCCCGCCACCAGCAGGCCCAGGAACACGCCGACCAGCGACAGCGGCAGCGAAGCCATGATGGCGAGCGGTTGCAGGAAGCTGCCGAACTGCGAGGCCAGGATCAGGTAGATCAGGATGACGGCCAGCGCCAGCGCTTGCGCCGCGTAGCCGCTGGTCTCCGCGATGTCCTTGGTGGAGCCGCCGAAGACGATGCGGTAGCCGGGCGGCAGCTCGATCTTCGCCAGAGCCGCCTGCAGCTCGCGTCCGGCATCGCCGGCGGCGCGGCCCTGGACGTTGGCCTGGACATTGACCTCGCGCTGCAGATCGCGCCGGTTGATCTGCGAAGCGCCGAGCGTCGTCGTCACCTCCGCCACCTGGGACAGCGGGATCATGCGCGGCGTGCCGTTGGCGTCGACCCCGCCCGACAGATAGATGCGGTCGAGGTCGGCGCGGCCGGCGCGGGCGGCCTCCGGCAGGCGGACCAGCACGTCGTAGCTCTCGCCGTCCGGCGCCTTCCAGCTCGACACCGTGTCGCCAGCGAACAGCGGCCGCAGCGTGTCGGCGACCTTGGTGGTGCTGATGCCGAGGTCGCTGGCGAGGTCGCGCTCCAGCCGGACGGCGAGCGTCGGCTTGGCCGCCTTCAGCGTGCTGTCGACATCGACGAAGCCGGGAATGGCGCGCATGGCGCCGATGACCTTCTGTGACAGCCGGTCCAGTTCGGCGATGTCGCGGCCCTGCACCGACACCTGGATCTGCTTCTGCACGCCGCCGACGCCGGGGATAGCGATGCCCATGGTGACGCCGGGGATCGCCGACAGGCGCTGGCGCAGCAGCGGGGCGAGGTCGTTCGGCGAGCGCTTGCGCTGGTCGATGGGAGTGTAGCGCAGATAGATGCTGCCGCGGTTGTGGCCGATCGACACGCCGGTGTTGACGGTGCTGTAGGTGTAGGCGATTTCCGGGAACTCGCGGATCGCCGCCTCGACCTGTTTGGTCTTGGCGGTGGTCGCGGCGAGCGAGGAGCCGACGGGGGTCTCCACCTCGACAATCTGCTCGCCCAGATCGGCGGCGGGGACGAACTCCACGCCGATGCGTGGGACCAGCAGGAAACTGCCGAAGAAGATCGCCAGCGCCGCGATCACCACCACCCAGCGCCGGCGCAGGCCCCAGCGCAGCAGCCGGCCATAGCCGTGCGAGACGGCGGTGAATCCGCGCTCGAACGCTGCCGCGAAGCGGCCGAAGATGGAGCGGCCGTGTTTGCCGTGCGCCGCCGGGTCGTACCAAACGCTCGACAGCATGGGGTCAAGCGTGAAGGACACGAACAGCGAGATCAGCACCGCCGCCGATACGGTGATGCCGAATTGCAGGAAGAAGCGGCCGATGATGCCGCCCATGAAGGCGACCGGCAGAAAGACCGCGACGATGGTCAGCGTGGTCGCCAGAACCGCCAGCCCAATCTCCGCCGTGCCGTCGAGCGCCGCCTGCCGGTGGCCCTGGCCGCGGGCGAGGTGGCGCATGATGTTCTCGCGCACCACGATGGCGTCGTCGATCAGGATGCCGATGGCGAGCGACAGCGCCATCAGCGTCATCATGTTCAGCGTGAAGCCCATCGCCGCCAGCATGCCGAAGGTGCCGAGCACGGCGACCGGCAGGGTCAGGGCGGTGATGACCGTGCTGCGCCAGGACCCGAGGAAGACCATGACGATCAGGATGGTGAGGATGCCGCCCTCGACCAGGGTCTTCTGCACGTTGCTGAGCGAGTTGGTGATGCCGCGGGAACTGTCGCGCACCACCGCCAGCGTCACGTCCGGCGGCAGGGAGCCGTTGGTCCGCAGATCCGCGATCGCCGCCTGCAGGCCGCGCGCGACCTCCACCGTGTTGGCGCCCTGGACCTTCACCACGTCGACCGCCAGCGCCGGGTTGCCGTTCAGCAATGCTGCGGAGTCCTGTTCCTCCTGCCCGTCGATCACCTCGGCGACCTGACCCAGCCGCACCGGGCTGTTGCCGCGGCGGGCAACGATCAGGTCCAGCAGGTCGCGCGGGTTGCGGACGCGCCCCTCCACCTGCACCACGCGCTCCCGCCCCTGGCCGGTGACGGTGCCGGCGGGAACGTCCTGATTCTCGCCGGTGACGGTGGCGATCACCTCGTCGACGCCGACGTTCAGCGCCTCCAGCTTTTCCGGCTTCAGGCGGACCAGAATCTGGCGCTTCACCCCGCCGGCGATGGTCGCCTTGCCGACGCCGCGGACATTCTGCAGGCGCTTCAGGATGATCTGGTCGGTCAGGGTGGTGAGGTCGCGCAGGGACCGCAGATCTGAGGTGACGGCGATGGACAGGATCGGCTGGTCGTCCGGATTGAAGCGGGTGATCTGCGGGTCCTTCACCTCGTCCCGGAAGGTCGCCCGGATGGCCGAGACCTTTTCGCGCACGTCCTGCAACGCCTGGACCGAGGAGGTCTTCAGGTCGAACTCGGCGATCACCACCGACTGGCCTTCATAGGAGCGCGAGGTCAGAGTCTTGATGCCGGCGATGGTGTTGATCGCATCCTCGACCGGGCGGGTGATGTCGGTCTCCACCGTCTCCGGGCTGGCGCCGGGATAGCTGGTGCTGACCACCACCACCGGGAAATCGACGTCTGGAAACAGGTCGACGCCCAGCCGGTTGTAGGAAAAGAGGCCGAGCACCATCAGCGCCACCATCATCATGGTGGCGAAGACCGGGTTGTCGACGCTGATGCGGGTGATCGGCATGGAGGCTGCTCCGGATCAGGCGCCGGCGCCGGCAACCGTGACGGGGCGGCCGGCGGTCAGGCCGGGCAGGTTGCCGGTGACAACGCGGTCGCCCGGCGCCAGCCCCTCCACCTGCACCAGATCGCCGCGCGCCCAGAGATCGACCCGCGTGACCGGCCGGCGCTCGGTACGGCCGTCGGCGATGACCAGAACGTAGTCCCCTTGGTCGTCATGGCGGACGGCGACCGGCGGCACCGCGATGGCGCCCGATGCCTGCGCCACCAGGACCTCGCCGCTGGCGAACATGCCGCCACGCAGCGCGCCGTCCTTGTTGTCGATGGTCACATAGACGGGTATGGCGCGGGAACCAGCCCGCGCCATCGGATTGATGCGGGCGACGCGGCCGGCAAACTCCCGCTCGCCGAAACCTTTCACCCGCAGGGTCGCAGCCTGGCCGACAGCGAGCCGCGCCACCTGCTCCGCCGGAACGGTCGCCTCGACCTCCACCCGCGACAGGTCGACGATGGTGAACATGGCGGCGTTCACCGCCAGATTTTCCCCCGGATTGACGGAGCGGGTGGCGACCATGCCGTCGATGGGGCTGACCACCACCGCGTCGCGCAGCGCCTTGCGCGCCAGTTCCACTTGCGCCGCCAGCGCATCGACCTGCGCGCGCTGGAAGCCGAAGCTGCTTTCGGCCTGATCCAGGCTGGTGTCGGACACGATGTTGCGGCGGTTCAGAGTGCGGTTCTTTTCCAGCGTCTTTTCGGCCAGGACCATCTGGGCGCGGGCGCCTTCCAGATTGGCCTGCTTCTCGTTCAGGCGGGCGGTCAGCTCGACCGTGTCGAAGCGGGCAAGCACGTCGCCGCGGCGGACCGCCTGCCCCTCGCGCACCAGCACCTCGGCCAGCCTCGCGGCCACTTCGGCCTTCACCGCCGACTGCTCCATAGGGGAGACGGAGCCGCTGAGGCGCACCGTTTCCGTCAGTGCGCGCGGTGCGACCGCCGTCACTTCCAACGCGGTCAGTTCCACCGGCCGTTCCGCCGCCGACATGGCCGGAGCGGGAGGTGGTGCCGCCGGGCTGCGGGCACGCCACAGGGCAACTCCGCCGCCGGCCACCAGCAGCACCAGAAGGACCAGCAACAGCCGGCCGAACCGCCGCCGTGGACGGGGCGGCGGCGGGGCATCGCCCTGCGGCGGAGGCCGCTGAGGCTGCAAAGGCTGGGGAGCCGGTGTGAAGGTCCGTTGCGGGGCGGTCATGATGGTCGATCCAGTTCGGCCGGCCCTTTGCGGTCCAGGCGGCGTCGGTTGAGGGCATGGCCGGCGCCCTCCATTAGGGGGGGCGGCGATGTTCCGTCAAGGTTCTCATTGTCGCGCCTTATGACAGGATGGGAGCACGGGATGATCCTATCCAGATGGGCAGCGAAGATTGGCATACCAGCATTTGCCAAAAATCCTAATTGTCGACTTCGTTACAAGGGATAAATCGGGCAACTTTGAGGCATCTTCGGGACAGGATTCGGTAAACGGCCGTGATGTCGCTTGACAGGCGTGGCCTATACATTGAAAAGCGATCCAACTCTTGTCCCGCCCGCGCCAACAGCACGGAAATTCACTCGTGGTCATACGAAACCTCGCGACGATCAACGCCGCCGGTGCAATGCTGTGCCTCGCCCTCGGTCTGGCCGGCTGCGCCTCCGAAGCGCCGCAGGTGCAGACGGCCCCGCCGGTCGAAGCCGCCTATGTCCCGGACCCGAGCGATCCGCTGTCGCGCTGGGTCCCGCTGATCCGCGAGGCGTCCCAGCGTTACGACATGCCGGAGAAATGGATCCGCGCGGTGATGATGCGGGAGAGCAATGGCCGTGCGACGACCAACAGCGGCAAGGTACTGACCAGCTCCGCCGGGGCCATCGGGCTGATGCAGGTGATGCCCGGCACCTATGAGCTGATGCGGACGCAGTACGGTCTCGGTCCCGACCCGTCGAACCCGCGCGACAACATCATGGCCGGCACCGCGTACCTGCGCGAGATGTACGACCTGTTCGGCGCTCCCGGCTTCCTGGCCGCCTACAATTGCGGCCCGGCCTGCTATGCCCAGCATCTGGCCGGCAAGCAGCGGCTGCCACGCGAGACGAAGATGTATCTGGCGGCTCTGACCCCGGTTCTGCGCGGCGCGGCGCCGCGCGAGCCGTCGCAGGCCGCCGGCGCCTCGGCCATCGAGGTCGCGGTGGTGCCGGACGACGCACCGAAGCCGCAAGGCGGCAAGCCGGCCGCTCTGCCGCAGCGGTCCGAGCCGGCGCCGGTCGTGGTCGCCTCCGCCGTGCCGGAATCCCGCGCGGTCGAGCCGCGCCGGATGGAGCCGCGTCCGGTCGAGCCGAAACTCGCCGAGCCGGCCCCCGTCGCGGTCGCATCGCTGCCCGCACCCGTGGTTCCGGCCGCCAAGCCGGTCCAGGTCGCCAGCCTCGACTCGGCGCAGCCGACCACGCATCGGGTCAGCCCGCAATTCACCACCGAAGTCGCCGAAGCGTTGCTTCCCCCTCAGTCGGTCGGCAAGGGAGAGCGTGTGGTGATGCGCTTCGTCTCCCAACGCGCCGACGGCTGCGGCAGCCTCGCCGGCCGCGACCGCGCCTGCGTCGCACTGGCCGACGCACGGTAAGACGATAGGATGGCCGGCCGCTTTTTCCCCATTTCGGGAGAGCAGGGCCGGCCTCCGTCTTCCCAGCGTGAGCTGAGCGTTTTTTTGTGCCCTTGCGGTCGGATTTGATCCGCATCACTTACGGATCGCCTCGCCACTGGCATAACGGTGAGATGGACCGGTCCGAACACACATCCAGCCCATACCCTCCCTGCAGCTGTTGCGGTGAAGAGGTGCTGCTTGGCGAGCCCATGT
The DNA here is from genome assembly GCA_965650625.1 of uncultured Azospirillum sp. Lineage (GTDB taxonomy): Bacteria > Pseudomonadota > Alphaproteobacteria > Azospirillales > Azospirillaceae > Azospirillum. Next base: position 41,531 of record CBFGPE010000012.1, read on the forward strand.
ATTGGACGCCGGAGCGGCCGGGCCATGTCTGGCACGATCTCTGCGCCCAAAGGGAGGGCCTGCTGCCGGCCAGCCCCAAACCAGTCCGCGGCAAGCGGCGCAGTCCCAAAACGCAGACGGTCGAGTCGCTGTTCTGAGCCGCAACTGAGCCGACAAAAGAAAAGGGGCGGTTTCCCGCCCCTTCATCCTTCGCCAGCGGAACCTTCCGCTTGCCTCACTCCCACTCAATCGTCCCCGGCGGCTTCGACGTGATGTCGTAGACCACGCGGTTGACGCCGCGGACTTCGTTGACGATGCGGTTGGACACGCGCGCCAGGAAGTCGTGGGGGAAGGGGTACCAGTCGGCGGTCATGCCGTCGGTGGAGGTCACGGCGCGCAGAGCCAGCACATGGTCGTAGGTGCGGCCGTCGCCCATCACGCCGACGGTGCGGACCGGCAGCAGAACGGCGAAAGCCTGCCAGATCGCGTCGTAGAGGCCGGCGTTGCGGATTTCCTCCAGATAGATCGTGTCAGCCTTGCGCAGGATCTCCAGCTTCTCCGGGGTGATCTCGCCCGGGACGCGGATGGCGAGGCCCGGGCCGGGGAAGGGGTGGCGGCCGATGAAGGCCGGCGGCAGGCCGAGTTCGCGGCCCAGAGCGCGGACCTCGTCCTTGAACAGCTCGCGCAGCGGCTCGACCAGCTTCAGCTTCATCCGCTCCGGCAGGCCGCCGACATTGTGGTGCGACTTGATGGTGACCGACGGGCCGCCGGTGAAGGACACGCTCTCGATCACGTCGGGGTAAAGGGTGCCCTGGGCCAGGAACTCCGCACCGCCGACCTTGGCGCTCTCCTCGTCGAAGACGTCGATGAACAGGCCGCCGATGATCTTGCGCTTCTGCTCCGGATCGGTGACGCCGGCCAGCTTGCCCAGGAACAGGTCCGACGCCTCGCGGTGGACCAGCGGGATGTTGTAGTGGTCGCGGAACAGCCGGACGACCTCTTCCGACTCGCCGGCACGCATCAGGCCGGTGTCGACGAAGATGCAGGTCAGCTGGTCGCCGATGGCCTCGTGGATCAGCACGGCCGCGACCGACGAATCGACGCCACCCGACAGGCCGCAGATCACCTTGCCCTTGCCGACCTGGGCGCGGATCTTCTCGATGGCCTGCTGCTTGAAGGCGGCCATGGTCCAGTCGCCCTTGATGCCGGCGACGCGGTGGACGAAGTTCGCCAGCAGCTGGGCGCCGTGCGGGGTGTGGACCACCTCCGGGTGGAACTGAACGCCGTACATGCGGCGCTGGTCGTTGGCGATGGCGGCGAAGGGGGCGCCGTCGCTGACCGCCACGGCGCGGAAGCCTTCCGGCAGCGCGGTGACGCGGTCGCCGTGGCTCATCCACACCTGTTCCTTCGACCCGACTTCCCACAGCCCGTCGAACAGGGCGCAGGGCTCCTTGATCTCGATGAAGGCACGGCCGAATTCGCGATGGTCGGAGCCGGAGACGTTGCCGCCCAACTGCTGGCACATCGTCTGCTGGCCGTAGCAGATGCCCAGCACCGGGACCTTCAGGTCGAACACCGCCTGCGGCGCGCGCGGGCCGTTCGCCTCGGTGACGGAGGCCGGGCTGCCGGACAGGATGATGGCCTTCGGGTCATACTCGCGGATACGCTCGTCGCTCATGCCGAAGGGATGGATCTCGCAATAGACCCCGCTCTCGCGCACACGGCGGGCGATGAGCTGGGTGACCTGCGACCCGAAATCGAGAATGAGGACGCGTTCGGCGGAAAGGGAAGCGGCGCTGGACATCGACGAATCCTGATGCGGGGGACTCAAGGCCCCTCACTACCGCACCTCCGGCCCTGCCGACAAGCGTGCAAGCGGCGTCAGGTCGCGCCAGCCATAGGCGATCTCCACCAGATCGCTGCTGGCGAAGCGGATCGGCCGTTCCGCCACCTTGATGCCGCCCAACCGTTCGTAGAACCAGCGCGACGGGTTGTCGCGCAGGCACCACACCGCGGCCGACCGGACGCCGGCGGCCAGGAAACGGTCGGCCATCGCGGCCATCAATCGCCGGCCGATGCCGTAACCCTTTGCATCGTCAAGAAGATAGAGCGCGTGGAACTCCCCTGCGTGGCCCTGCACCGCGACCCGCCGCGTGCCGAAGGAGGCGATGCCGACGATGCTGCCGGGGGCGGCGATCCCGCCGGCGACGTCGACGGCGACGAAGGCACCCTGGCCCGGGCCGCGCGTCTCGGCGATGGCTGCCCAGCGCTGGGCGGCGGCCGGCTCGGACAAATTGACAAGGAACTGCGCCGGGATCAGGCCGGGATAGGTGGAGCGCCAGCTCTGCACATGGACGCGGGCCATGCCGTCGGCGTCCGACGCCCGCGCCCGGCGGATTGCGACCGTGGTGTCCGTCATCGACCGACCCTCCCGTACAGCCTGTATACCAACAGTTTGGGGTGCGGATGCAGGAAGTCCAGCCGGAAAAGGAGGCAGGAATGCGTCACCAACGATCGCGCCGCGCGATTGGCGGGAGGGAGGCCTGCCCGCGGCCCGGTTGTCATCGCGCCGCAACAGGGGTAAACAGCCGGGACTGTTCCGGCGGGGGCCCGCACCGATCCAATCGGGCGGGGCCGCGCCAGTCCGCCTCAAGCGCCATGGCGGCGCGTCGGGCGGGGCTCCGGAGACCGGACACCGCATGTATTCCTCGCCTACGCTTTCCCGCTACATCGGGCGGCAGTTCATCGTCTGGTTCTGCCTGCTGATGGTGATCCTGCTCGCCATCGTGCTGCTGCTGGACACGGTTGAGCTGCTGCGCCGCGCCGGAACCAAACCACACGTGACCTTCGGGCTGGTGGTGGAAATGGCGCTGCTGAAGCTGCCGGAGATCGGGCAGCAGATCTTCCCCTTCGTCATCCTGTTCGCGGGCATGTTCACCTTCTGGCGGCTGACGCGCAGCGCCGAGCTGGTGGTCGCCCGCGCCGTCGGCGTCTCGGCCTGGCAGTTCCTGATGCCGGTGATGTTCGCCGCCGCCGCCATCGGCGTGGTGAAGGTGACGCTGATCAACCCGGTCGGCGCCGTGTTCATCGCCAAGTACGAGCAGTTGCAGGACCGCTATCTGAAACTGCAGTCGAGCACGCTGAACATCTCGCGTTCCGGCCTGTGGCTGCGCCAGACCAACGAGAAGGAACAGTTCTTCATCCATGCGGAGCTGGTGAACCCGGTGACCTTCGAGCTGTCGAACGTCATCGTCTTCCTGTTCGATGCCGACCAGAACTATCTTGGCCGCGTCGACGCGCCCAGCGCCGAGCTGAAGGACCGCAAGTGGGAACTGCAGGACGCCGTCCTGAACCGGGCCAAGAAGGATCCGGAGAAGCTCGACAGCTACACGATCCCGACCGAATTGGACATGGCCACCATCGAGGAGAGCTTCGCCCCGCCGGAGACGATCTCCTTCTGGGAGCTGCCGCGCTTCATCCACACGCTGGAGACCACCGGCTTCCCCGCCGTGCGGCACCGGCTGCATTACCAGTCGCTGCTGGCCCAGCCCTTCCTGTTCCTGGCGATGGTGCTGTTCGCCGCCGCCTTTTCGCTGCGGCTGCCGCGGCGCGGCGGGACAATGGCGATGGTCACCGGTGGCGTTCTGACCGGATTCGTCCTGTTCGTGATGACCGACGTGGTCCGGACCTTTGGCATGTCGGAGACGATCCCCATCGTGATGGCGGCCTGGAGTCCCGCCGGCATCAGCCTGTTGCTGGGAACCGCCGCCCTTCTTCATCTGGAGGACGGCTGACGAAAGCCGGCCGGGTGGGGGTGGGGCCATTCGCCGCAAAGCGGCCGGTTATCCCCTTCGGTCATAATTCCGCCCAGTTGGTTTTGCACTGGTTTGCCGGGTCCGATTCCGTTTGCATGGGGCACCGGCCCCACCGTAATAACGGGCGACCCGTTTTTGGAGCTTGAGCAGCATGTCGAGTTTGCGAGCCGTCCGGACCACCGTCGCCGTGGCGACCGCCTGCGCGCTTCTGGCCTTGCCCGCCGCGGCGCAGTCCGTCAGAACGGCCGCCGGCGCCGCGGCGCCGCAGCCGGCCGATCAGGGCATGCACCCCGCGCGGACGCCGGGGTCGGAAGGCATCGCTGCGGTGGTGAATGACGAGGTCGTCTCCGTTTCCGACGTCAACGCCCGCATCCGCATGGCTCTGCTGAACGCCGGTGCCGCCGGCAATCCGGAGACGATCAAGCGCCTGACCCCGCAGGTGATGCGCCTGCTGATCGACGAACGCCTGCAGATGCAGGAGGCCAAGCGCCTGGGCATCACGGTGTCCGCCTCCGAGATCGAGGACGCGATCAAGCGCATCGCCGAGCAGAACCGGATGAACGGCCAACAGCTTCAGGAAACCCTGAAGCGGCAGAATGTCCCGGTCTCCACCCTGAAGGATCAAATTCGCGCGCTGCTCGCCTGGCAGAAGGTGATGCAGCGCCGCATCCGCCAGGAGGTGGTCGTCGGCGAGGACGAGATCGACGCGGCGATGGAGCGGCTGAAGGCCAACATCGGCAAGCCGGAGTATCTGGTCGCCGAGATCTTCCTGGCGGTGGACAGCCCCGACCAGGACGACGAGGTGCGCCGCAATGCCGAGCGTCTGGTCGAGGAGGTGAAGCGCGGTGGCAACTTCGCCGCGCTGGCCCGCCAGTTCTCGCAGTCGGCCGGTGCCGCGTCGGGCGGCGATCTCGGCTGGGTGCGCAGCGGCGAACTGTCGCCCGAGGTCGACAAGGCCCTGGCCGGGATGCGCGGCGGGCAGCTGTCGGCGCCGATCCGCACCGCCACCGGCTACCATATCCTGCTGGTCCGTGGCCAGCGGCCCTTCGGCAGCAGCGGCGGCGAAGTTCCGATGCCGGTCGCCCAGCCGCCGGCGCCCCGTCCGCAGGCGCGGCCCGACGTGGCCAAGGCGACGGTCAACATGAAGCAGATCATCATTCCGATCGAGTCCAAGGAGCAGGCCAAGGCCGTCAAGGAACAGGCCGAGAAGCTGCGCAAATCGATCAAGAGCTGCGGGGACTTCCAGGCCCGCGCCAAGGAAACCGGCATGCCGGAATCGGGCGACATGGGCACCATGCGGGTCAAGGACATGGCGCCGGGCCTGCAGAACCTCGCGCTGGGCATCCCGCTGGGGCAGGCCAGCCCGGTGCTGATGAGCCCGGCCGCCGCGGTGATCCTGATCGTCTGCAAGCGCGACGTGCCGATGATCCAGCCGCCGCCGCAAGCCCAGCCGGCTCCGCCGCCGCCGCCGGCTCCCACTCCGATCAAGGAGGTGAAGCTGCCCGGCCGCGACGAGATCGAACGCGAGTTGATCGCCGAGCGGGCGGAGCTGCTGTCGCGCCGCTACCTGCGCGATCTGCGCCGCACCGCCTTCATCGAGACGCGCCTGTGACCGCCGCCCCGCCGGACAGCCTGCCGCTGGCCCTCACCATGGGGGAGCCGGCCGGCATCGGCGGGGACATCACGCTGAAGGCCTGGGCGGCCCGGCACGAGGCCGGCTTGCCGCCGTTCGTCGTCCTCGACGACCCTGCGCGGCTGGCGGCACTGGCCGCTGGTCTCGGGTTGCCGGTGCCGGTCCAGGCGGTGTCGTCGCCTGACGAGGCCGTGGCGCTGTTCGACCGCGCGCTGCCGGTTCTGCCGGTGGGGCTCGGCACGACCGTCGTCGCCGGCAAACCGGACCCTGCCAACGGTGCGGCGGTGATCGCCAGCATCGACCGGGCGGTTGCCCTGGTGCAGGGGGGGCAAGCGGCAGCCGTGGTCACCAACCCGATCCAGAAATCCTCGCTCTACGCTGCCGGCTTCCGCCATCCCGGCCACACCGAATATCTGGCGCATCTGGCCGGCCTGACAGATGAGCCGATCATGATGTTGGCGGCGGCCGACCTGCGGGTGGTGCCGGTGACCATCCATGTCTCCGTGCGCGATGCGGTGACCCTGCTGACCACTGAGGCCATCGTCCATGCCGGCCGGGTCACAGCGGCCTCGCTGGCGCGTGATTTTGGCATCGAGCGGCCACGGCTGGCCGTCGCCGGGCTCAACCCCCATGCGGGGGAGGGCGGGGCGATGGGCCGCGAAGAGATCGACATCATCGAGCCGGCCATCGCCATCCTGCGCGCGGACGGCATCGACGTCTCCGGCCCGCGCCCGCCCGACACCATGTTCCACGCCGCCGCCCGCCGCGGCTATGACGCTGCGTTGTGCATGTACCACGATCAGGCGCTGATCCCGGTGAAGACGGTGGATTTCGACGGCGGCGTGAACATCACGTTGGGTCTGCCCTTCGTCCGCACCTCGCCCGATCACGGGACCGCGCTGGACATCGCCGGAACGGGCACCGCCAATGCGACGAGCCTGATCGCTGCGCTGAAAACGGCCGATCGGATGGCGCGGAACCGGCGGCGGACGAGCGCTCCTTAAGCAGGGCACTGCTGTAAATCTCTGCCGCAAATGAAAAAGGAGCGCTCGTGCGCTCCTTTTTCATGGACTCTCTTCCGGTGCGATCAGCCCCGGTCGTCGGGATCGTACATCGTCGGCCCACCCTGTTGGTCGTGGTGGGACGGCGCCTGCTCGCGGTGATGGTGGGTGCGGGCGATGAAGGGCGCCAGTTCCTGGAGTTCGATGAAGTTGTCGGCCTGACGGCGCAGTTCGTCGGCGACCATCGGCGGCTGCGAGCGGACGGTGCTGACGACGCTGAAGCGCACGCCCTTGCGCTGCACCGCTTCCACCAGCCGGCGGAAGTCGCCGTCGCCGGAGAAGAGCAGGATGTGATCGACATGGTCGGCCATCTCCATCACGTCGATGGCCAGCTCGATGTCCATGTTCCCCTTGATCTTGCGCCGGCCTGATGCGTCGGTGAATTCCTTGGTCGGCTTGGTCACCATGGTGTAGCCGTTGTAGTCGAGCCAGTCGACCAGCGGACGGATCGGGGAGTATTCCTGATCCTCGACCAGCGCGGTGTAGTAGAAGGCGCGAACCAGCCGACCTTCCCCGGCAAACCCGTCACGCAACCTTTTGTAATCAATGTCGAAGCCCAACGAACGCGCCGCAGCGTAGAGGTTGGCGCCGTCAATGAACAGAGCGAGACGCTCTTCCTTGTAAAACAACTTGCTGACATCACGCGGCAAAGTCGAATTGCGGTCCAATGCCAGGATCCTTCCATCGTTGCTTGTGAAAAAATGTATGGATTACGCGGAAAGGCCCACGTTCCAATTTTGAAATCTAGTGTATTGAACGCAAACATACAAGGGGGCAGCGTCCGCCGACTGTTTCGGAACACCACGTTGATGTATAGGGACATTCCTGGGGACGTTCCTCTGGCGCAATGCAGCAACGCTGTCGTTCGCGCTTGCACCTATCGGGCCACATCCATATAGTCTAGAGCCTCCTATGACTCCGGAGTTCGTCTGGCATGGCCCGCGTTACCGTTGAAGATTGCGTCCTGAAGGTTCCGAACCGTTTCGAGCTGGTCATGATGGCCGCCCAGCGCGCCCGCGAGGTTGCGAGCGGGGCTCCGCTGTCGATCGACCGCGACAACGACAAGAACCCGGTCGTGGCGCTCCGCGAGATCGCGGACGAGACGGTGTCGCTGGACTATCTGAAGAACGCCCTGATCAAGGGCCATCAGAAGCATGTCGAGCCGGACGAGCCTGAGGAAGAGATCGTCGAGCTGATGGCCGGCGAGAACGACTGGGCCGCGCGCGGCAACACCTCGCTGGGCGACGAAGACGGCATGAGCGAGAGCGACGGCGAGGAGCTGGGCGAAGAGGACGACATCGCCGCGGACATGGATGCCGAGCCGGGCGCTGGTTTCGCCATGACCGAGGATCCCGACGGAGACCTCTGATTCTGGACAACGACCGCAGAACACGGAGGGGGCTCCACGCCCCCTCGCCGAAGAATGGGGTGGGGAGCATTCGGCTCCCTTTCGGTTCGCTCAGGACCACCACGCACACATTTGAGGCGCCGCGCGCGCCGGGTCGGGCCGCATGATCCGGCAATACGAGCTTGTCGAGCGCGTCAAGGCGTATGATCCCTCGGCCGACGAGGATCTGCTCAACCGCGCCTATGTCTACTCGATGAAGGCGCATGGATCGCAGACGCGCGCGTCGGGCGATCCCTACTTCCTCCATCCGCTGGAGGTCGCCGGCATCCTGACCCAGATGAAGCTGGACGCCGGCACCATTGCCACGGCGCTGCTTCACGACACGGTCGAGGACACCGTCGCCACGCTTGAAGACATCGAGCGGGTGTTCGGCAAGGAAATCGCCCGGCTGGTCGATGGCGTCACCAAACTGTCGCGGCTGGAGCTGAACAGCGAGCAGGCCAAGCAGGCGGAGAATTTCCGCAAGCTGGTCATCGCGATGTCGGAGGACATCCGTGTCCTGCTGGTGAAGCTGGCCGACCGGCTTCACAACATGCGCACGCTGTTCCACCTGAAAAAGCCGGAAAAGCGCCGCCGCATCGCCCGCGAAACCATCGAAATCTACTCGCCCTTGGCCGAGCGCATCGGCATGCACAAGATCAAGGACGAGCTGGACGATCTTGCCTTCGCCGAACTGAACCCCGACGCGCGCGACAGCATCCTGGCCCAGCTGGCCCGCCTGCGCAGCGAGGGCGAAAACCGCGTCCAGACCATCATCACCGAGCTGCGCGAGCTGCTGGCATCCGAAGGGCTGCCGGACGTGTCGGTGACCGGCCGCGAGAAGTCGGCCTATTCGATCTGGCGCAAGCTGCAGCGCAAGAATGTCAGCTTCGAACAGCTGTCCGACATCATGGCCTTCCGCATCACGGTCGGCACCGTCGGCGAATGCTATCAAGCGCTTGGCATCGTGCATGCGCATTACCCGGTCGTGCCGGGGCGCTTCAAGGACTACATCTCCACGCCCAAGCCCAACGGCTACCGCAGCCTGCACACCGGCGTGATCGGTCCCGGCCGCAACCGGATCGAGGTGCAGATCCGCACCCAGGACATGCACGAGATCGCCGAGCTGGGCGTTGCCGCCCACTGGGCCTACAAGCAGGACCACCAGCCGCGGCCGACCGGCGGCGAATACCGCTGGCTGCGCGAGCTTCTGGACATCCTGGAGCATGCGCAGAAGCCGGAAGAGTTCCTGGAACACACCAAGTTGGAGCTGTTCCAGGATCAGGTCTTCTGCTTCACGCCGAAGGGCGATCTGATCGCGCTGCCGCGTGGTGCCACGCCGGTCGACTTCGCCTATGCCGTCCACTCGCAGGTCGGTGACCATTGCGTCGGCGCCAAGATCAACGGCCGCATGCTGCCGCTGCGCACCCAGCTGCAGAACGGCGATCAGGTCGACATCGTCACCTCCAAGGCGCAGACGCCGGTTCCTGGCTGGGAGCGCTTCGTCGTCACCGGCAAGGCCCGCGCCCGCATCCGCAAGTTCCTGCGCACCCAGCAGCGCGCCCAGTATATGGAACTGGGCCGCGGCATGCTGATGCGGCAGTTCAAGTCGGAAGGCTACGAGTTCACTGAAAAGGCTCTGGAAGCCGCCACCAAGATCTTCCAGCAGCCGACGGTGGACGATTTGATGGCCGGTGTCGGCTCCGGCCTGCATTCGGTGCGCGAAGTTTTCCACGCCGTCTTCCCCGGCCACAAGGCGCAGGCCGCCCCCGCCGTCCGCGAGACGGAGGAGAGCGCGCCGAAGCCGAAGGCGAAGAACCGCAAGGAATCGGCGCTGCCGATCCGCGGCCTGATCCCGGGCATGGCCGTGCATTACGCCCGCTGCTGCCACCCGCTGCCCGGCGACCGCATCGTCGGCATCGTCACCACCGGCAAGGGCGTGACGATCCACACCATCGACTGCGAGACGCTGGAAAGCTTCCACGAATCGCCGGAACGCTGGATCGACGTGTCGTGGGAGACCGGCCCGGATTCGCCGGAGGAGCATGTCGGCCGCATCAGCGTCGTTATCGCCAATGAACAGGGCTCGCTCGGCACGCTGTTCACGGTGATCGGCAAGAACCAGGGCAACGTCATCCATCAGAAGATCACGAACCGCAGCACCGACTATTTCGAGCTGCTGATCGACATCGACGTGAAGGATGCCAAGCACCTGACCAACATCATGGCCGCCCTGCGCGCGACCCCGGCCATCCATTCGGTGGAGAGGGCGCGGGGGCGGTGACGCTCCCGCCGGCACGCAGCAGGGTCGCAGCGCCAGGATGCCCTATGATGGTGTGCGATGGGAGAACAGGACATGCGGCTCGATAAGCTGCTCCTGCGGTTTTCGGTTGCTGCCTTATGCTTGACGCCACTTCATGGTGCCTACGCGGACAACGGGGAAAAGTTGTTCGTGGAGAGATGCGCCATGTGCCACGGGGCGGATGCGAAGGGCTCGGGCCCGCTGGCGCACAAGAGCAACCCTCCGACCCCCGATTTGACGACGCCGGCCTTCAGGAAGCGCTTGGCCGACTATCCCGGCGTCATCGTGTCGTCGATCATCCTGCGGCCAAACGGGGATTTGATCCCGAGGACACTGAAGGAAAATGGGTATCGGGTGCCGCCGCATGCATGGACCGTCAAGGATTTCCGCGATCTGAACGACTACATGAACGACCTGATCCGCAAATCCAGGTAAGGAAATCCGTCGCCACCTGGGCCGTCTTTCCCGTCCCGCCATTCGGTCCGGCAGAGGCGGAGACGGTAAATTCCCTGTCATCCGCGATTGCCTCGGTCGGTTCGGCGTGACGGATGGCGGACGCACCGCTATATAGACGGAATCGCTCCCGCCCGTTCCGGCGGGCGGCGGCGCTTTGGAGTCCTTGCATGTCCCGTTTCCTGCGCCTCGGCGTGAACATCGACCATGTGGCGACCGTCCGCAACGCGCGCGGCGGGGCGCATCCCGATCCCGTGCGGGCGGCGAGGCTGGCCATCGAGGCCGGGGCCGACGGGATCACGGCGCATCTGCGCGAGGACCGCCGCCACATCGTGGATCGCGACATCGACCGGCTGATGGCCGAGATCGACCGTCCGCTGAACCTGGAAATGGCGGCGACCGACGAGATGCTGGCCATCGCGCTGCGCCACAAGCCGCACGCCGCCTGCCTCGTTCCGGAAAAGCGCACCGAGGTCACCACCGAAGGCGGGCTGGACGTGATCGGCCAGCATGACCATCTGGTCCGCCCGGTCGGCGAGCTGAGTGCGGCCGGCATCCGCGTCTCGCTGTTCATCGATCCGGAACCGGCGCAGCTCGACGCCGCCAAGCGGCTCGGCGCTCCGGTGGTGGAACTGCACACCGGCGCCTATTGCGATGCCCACGACGCTGCGGCGCGCGAGGCGGAGTTGGCGCGCATCGTCCGCGCCGCCGCCCATGCCGAGGCGATCGGGCTGGAATGCCATGCCGGCCATGGCCTGAACTACGACACCGTCGGTCCGGTGGCGGCGATCCAAACCATCGTCGAACTGAACATCGGCCATTTCCTGATCGGCGAAGCCATCTTCGTCGGGCTGACCAACTCGATCGCCCGCATGCGCAAGGCCATGGACACGGCGCGGAACGCAGCGGTGCCCGCCTCATGATGATGTCCGGCACCATCCTCGGCATCGGCAACGACCTGATCGACATTCGGCGGGTGGAAAAGTCGCTGGAGCGTTTCGGCAAGCGCTTCATCGACCGCATCTTCACCGAGGTCGAGCAGGCCAAGTCGGAACGCCGCGCCGGTTCCGCTGCGAAGAACAACGCCCGCGCCTCGACCTATGCCAAGCGCTTCGCCGCCAAGGAGGCATGCTCCAAGGCGCTCGGCACCGGCTTCCGCGACGGGGTGTTCTGGCGCGACATGGGGGTGGTCAACCTGCCGTCCGGCCAGCCGACCATGCACCTGACCGGCGGGGCATTGGCCCGGCTGGAGGCGATGACGCCGCCGGGCATGCGCGCCCGCATCCATGTGACGCTGACCGACGAATACCCGATGGCCGAGGCCTTCGTCGTCATCAGCGCCGAACCGATCGAGTCCGCCTTACCTGAGTCAACAATGCCCACAAATACGGCGAACCCAGAATGACCTTTCAGAAAGAAACGGCGTCCAGCGCCAAGACCAAGGAATCCGGGTTCGCCGAGACCGTCAAGACGGTGATCTTCGCCGTGCTGATCGCCTTCGGCGTGCGGACATTCGCCTTTGAGCCGTTCAACATCCCGTCCGGGTCGATGATCCCGACATTGCTGATCGGCGATTACCTATTCGTGTCGAAATACAGCTACGGCTACAGCAAATACACGGTCGGCTTCGGCCTGCCACTGTTCGAGGGCCGCATCTTCGGCTCCATGCCAGAGCGGGGCGACGTGGCGGTGTTCAAGCTGCCGCGCGACAACAAGACCGACTACATCAAGCGGGTGATCGGGCTGCCGGGCGACACGATCCAGATGATCGGCGGCATCCTGCACATCAACGGCCAGCCGGTGAAGCGCGAGCGGATCGAGGATTACGTCACCACCGATCCGCTGGGCCGCAGCATCCGCACGGCGCAGTTCATCGAGACGCTGCCGAACGGCCGTACCCACCGCATCATCGAGGAATCGGACAACGGCCCGCTCGACAACACGCCGGTGTTCAAGGTGCCGGCCGGCCATCTGTTCATGATGGGCGACAACCGCGACAACTCGCTGGACAGCCGCGTGCCGTCGCAGGTCGGCTTCGTTCCCATCGAAAACATGGTGGGCCGTGCCGAATTCCTGTTCTTCTCGCTCGACGAGGGCACGCGCTTCTACGAGATCTGGCGCTGGCCGGTCGATCTGCGCTTCAGCCGTCTGTTCAACGGAGTCCGGTAAGTGTCCACCGTCACCAAGGCGCCTGCCGACGCGGGCGCCGGCTCCGAACCCGAGGCCGATGGCGCCGTCCAATCCGCGGACGTCGCCGGCCTCGCGCGTGCGCTGGGATATGAGTTTTCCAACCCGTCGCTCCTGCGCGACGCGGTCACCCACCCCAGCCTGATGGGGCTGGAACGGGCCGGCCGCAAGTCGCACAAGGGGCCGGGCATCGCCTATGAGCGGCTGGAGTTCCTGGGCGACCGCGTCGTCGGGCTGGTGGTCGCGCAATGGCTGCTGGAGCGTTATCCGAACGAGCGCGAAGGCGCGCTGGCCAAGCGGCATGCCGCGCTGGTTCGCCGGGAATCGCTGGGCCGCGTCGCCGACGCCATCGGGCTGGGTGCCTATCTGCGCCTGTCGCCGGCGGAAGCGCAGAGCGGCGGGCGGGAGAACCGCACCATCCTGGGCGATGCCTGCGAGGCGGTGCTGGGCGCCATGTATCTCGACGGTGGGCTGGAGCCGGTGACGCGCTTCGTCCGTGAGGCGCTTGCCAGCGAGATCGACAAGGCGACGCCGCCGCCGCTGGACAGCAAGACGACGTTGCAGGAATGGGCGCAGGGGCGCGGAAAGCCGCTGCCCCGTTATGAACTGATCGAACGCAGCGGCCCGGCGCACGAGCCGCTGTTCGTGGTTGCGGTGCATGTCGCGGGAATGGAGCCGGTCAGCGGCTCCGGCTCGTCGAAGCGCATCGCGGAAAAGAAGGCGGCCAGCGCTTTGCTGCGCCAGGTGGGAGTACAGGTCGATGACTGACGGTCGCGACGACATCGACAAGACCAAGATTCAGCCCGGTTCCGAGGCTGTGGAGCCGACACCGGAGTCCGTGGCCCCGGAGTCCATGAAGGACGACGAGGCGCTCGACCATGAGAGCGTTGGCGGCGAGGACGCCGAAGACTTCGACGACGAAGACGGCGATTACGAGGACGACGAGTACGAGGATGATGAGGACGCTCCGCGCGGGCAGCCTATCTCCGTGCTGCCGCCCCTGCCGACGATGCCGGACCATCCGCGCTGCGGCTTCATCGCGTTGGTCGGCGCGCCCAATGCCGGCAAGTCGACGCTGCTGAACGCGATGATCGGCAGCAAGGTGTCGATCGTCAGCCCGAAGGTGCAGACCACCCGCACCCGCGTGCTGGGCATCACCATCCAGGGCGATGCCCAGATGATCTTCGTCGACACCCCCGGCATCTTCAAGCCGAAGCGCCGGCTGGACCGCGCCATGGTTGCGGCGGCCTGGCAGGGAGCCGAGGATGCCGACGTGATCGGCGTTCTCTATGACGTGTCGCGCCGCTCCATCGACGAGGACACCCGCAGCATCGTCGCCCGGCTGAAGGAGCAGGGCCGCGAGGCGATCCTGATCCTGAACAAGATCGATCTGGTGAAGCGCGACGTCCTGCTGGGCATCGCCGACGCTTTCCGGCAGGAGGGGATCTTCTCCGACATCTTCATGGTGTCGGCCTCGACCGCCGACGGCGTCGCCCATCTGAAGAGCTTCCTGGCCGACCGCCTGCCGGATGGCCCCTGGCACTTCCCGGAGGACCAGATCTCCGACATGCCGATGCGCCTGCTGGCAGCGGAGATCACCCGCGAGAAGCTGTTCCTGCAACTGCACCAGGAGCTTCCCTATTCCGCCACGGTCGAGACCGAGGTGTGGGAGGAGTTCGACGACGGGTCGGTGAAGATCTCGCAGGTCATCTTCGTGCAGCGTGAAAGCCAGAAGGCGATCGTGCTGGGCAAGGGCGGCCAGCGGATCAAGGCTCTCGGCTCCACCGCCCGCCGTGAGCTAACGGAGATGCTGGAGCGCCGCGTTCACCTGATCCTGTTCGTGAAGGTGCGCGAGGGCTGGGTCGACGATCCGGAACGCTATTCGGCCTGGGGGCTGGATTTCGGGGCGTCCTGAACGACGAAGGCCCTCTCCCGCGGGAGAGGGCCTTTTCCATTCTGGGGCCGGTGGAAAGCCTCAGGCGGCCAGTAGGCGCAGATGGCCGTCGAAGTCGTCCAGCGCGCGCATCAGTTCCATCATCGCTTGGTCGGCTTGGGCGCGGGCGAAGGGCCAGGCGTCGTCATCGGCCATATGGGTGGCCTCGATGCGGGCGATGGCGCGATTGTTCAGGCCGCGGAGGCGGTCGAGCGTGCGCTCCCACGTCTCTCGCCGGTCGCTGTCCGCACGCTCCACCATGGATCGCAGGGTTTCCATGCGGTCGGTGGCGCGCAGCACGAGATCACGGCTCAACGTGTCGAAGGCTTGCCGGTTGCGGCGGCTCATGAGATGTCCTCCTTTGATCCTCAACCGTTTTTGACCTCTCGGCAGGCTGGCAGGATAGCCCCGCGCCGATACTGCGCAAACGCACCGGAAGCGCAGTCGTCACAGCCTCTTTGGGAGAAGCGGCAACGATTTTGCAGTGCGATTTAGCAGTTGCGGGATATCAGGCCGAATCCAAATCCCGCCGGGTTGCCCCGGCCCGAAAAGGACAAGGCAAACCCGGTGGCCGAGGAAGTCTTCCTGGTTGGATTGCGTTTCCTCCAGGGCCGGTTTCATCCGGCCCGTTGGCGCTTTTTATACGCCGCCTTTTTGACGACGTTCTTTTGTTTTGGTGACGCTTTTGTGCCGGATTGGCAGGGCAGGGTCAATCCGCCCAAAAATCATAGATGGCGCGCAATCTGTCGCAGCCTAAAGGCGAGGTTGTACCCCTCAAACCGGGCAGAAAGTCGGAAGTGGTAGAGCGTTCGTGCGTGTGGTCACTCGGCCGCAACGGCGTAGGCGGGGATGGTTTCGGCATTGGCCGGCTCCGGCATCGCCATGCCGCAGCAGGGGGCGGCCACCGGCGTCGCGGCAATGGCGGCCTGTTGGGCCATGACGGCGCGGTGCTCGCTGGCCATGCTGCGCATGGTGGGCACGCATTTGCCGCATTGGACTTGGCAATTGTGATGGCGGAACACCGAGGCCGGGGTCGTGGCGCCTTGATCCAGCGCGGCCTTGACCTTCTTGTCGTTCAACGCATGGCAGATGCAGACGTACATTAGCCCTCGGCGACGGTAGGTTGCGGAGCGTATCCTGCGTCCAGCAATAGCTGAGAGTGAGAATCGTTGTCAATGCCGCTATTGCGAACCGATCGCATATAAGAGCTTTCGCGACGCTTTGTCACAACCCCCTTCGCGCCCGTTCGAAAGGGGGGGCCAGCATCCTTGCGCTTGCATTCGGCGGCCGGCGGCGGTAGCCCGTGGGGCATGGACGACAGCACCCCCAAAAACGCCCCCGATAATGCCCCGCAGCCCTCACCGGGCGCGGTGGTGACCCCGCTTGGCCAGACGGTCTATCTGGCGGCGGACGGCTTTCTCGACGATCTGGTGGCGGAGTTGGGGGAGGTTGCGTCGGTCGACGGCCGGCTGGTCTTCGTCGACGGCCCGGCCCGGCCGGCCGCCTGGGCGCAGAACATCTGGTACGACCCGGTGCGGATCGAATTTTCCTCGATCAAGGGCGGTGCCAAGGCTCTGCGCGGGATCCAGCGCAATTGGGCTCTGTGGTCGCAGCGGCATCACCGCCGCGCCGCCCTGATCCAGGAGAACCTGCCGCACGTGTCGGCCAAGCCGGTGGTCTTTCCGTCGCCCCTGCCAACGGCGCCGCTGGGCTCCTGGACGCTGACGGACGAGTTCACCATCATCGCCGCCGCGCGCTGCTCCAGCCCCTTCCGCAACGGCGAGGTGACCTTCGTCGAGAACCGCACGGTGCCACCCAACCGCGCCTATCTGAAGCTGTGGGAGGCGCTGACCCTGTTCGGGGAGCAGCCGGGGCCGGGCGACCGCTGCCTCGACCTCGGCGCCTGTCCGGGTGGCTGGACCTGGGTGCTGCACGAACTGGGGGCGTCGGTGGTCAGCGTCGACAAGGCGCCGCTCGACCCCGCCATCGCCGCCCTGCCGCGGGTGGAAATCCGCCAGGAAAGCGCCTTTGGCCTGAAGCCGGCGGCGGTCGGCCCGGTGGACTGGCTGTGCTGCGACGTGATCTGCTACCCGACCCGGCTGCTGCGGCTGGTGAAGGAGTGGATGGACAGCGGGCTGGCAAAGCGCTTCATCTGCACGCTGAAGTTCCAGGCGGAAACCGACCACGAAACCGCCCGCGCCTTCGCTGCCATCCCCGGCGGCCGGGTGATCCACCTGCACCACAACAAGCATGAACTGACCTGGATGTGGCCGGCGCAGTGAGCGCCGCCCCTTCGCCCATTTCCCTCAGGCCAGCGCCCGCCCTTCGGCATAGCCGAAGCTGACATAATGCTGCCGGGCGCCGGACAGGCTGCCGCCGACGGCGGCGTTGACGTCCGGGTTGGCGGCCAGATAGGCGGCGGCGTTGAATCTGCCGAGAGACCTTCCCTCGAAACGGCCGAACTGGATGTAATGCAGTTCCACGGCCTCGCGGTTGTTGCCGAAGGCGGCGATCAGGTCGGGATTGCTGGCTTCGTAGGAGAGCGTGTCGAACAGGCTGGAGTTGCGGCCCTCGCGATAGCCGAAATCAATGAAGTGACGGGTCGCCGCAGTGGCATCGGTTCCGAAGGCCGACATCAGATCGCCATAGCCGGCCAGATAATTGTAGGGGTCGAATCCACTCAGGCTGCGACCTTCGTAAACGCCGGAGTTGGCGAGATGCTGCGCTGCCGCCGCCGTGTCGGTGCCGAACGCGGCGATCAGGTCGCCATTCGACGCGATGTAGCGCAGGGTGTCGAAGCTGCCGGACACAGTGGCCGACAGCGCGCTGCTGCTGTCGAAAAAGCGCAGATACTCGATGTTGGTCAGGATGTCGGTGCCGTTGGCGCCGTTGACGATGTACCGGCTGCTGTCCAGCTGTTGAATGCTGTATTGCGCGCGGCTGCCGCTGAACATGACCGTATCGGTGCCGGCGCCGCCGTCCAGCACGTCGCCCAGGCTGTTGACGGTGAAGCTGTCGTTGCCACTGCCGCCGATCGCCTGCTGAATTTTCGTGCCGTAGGCAAGCGCCAGAAAGGTGGTGGAGCCGGCGCTGCTGAACTGTCCGTCGCGCAGATCCAACGACAAGGATGCCGTCTGGGCGCTACCGTTCAGGCTGTTGTGCCCGTTGGGATCCCAAAGGGTAATGAAGCTGCCGGTGTTCAGCGTATAGCTGTTGTCGCCGGGGGCGGCCGCCATGTTGGCGCCGTAGAGATACTGGATCGCCGCGATGTCATAGAGGCTGGGGCCGGTCAGATAGGTGCCGGACGGCAGGGCGTCGCTGTCGTTGTAGGACATGATGCTATAGGCATAATTGTCCTCAGCCGACGACAGGTACGGACCCTCCGTCCCCTCGTCCGATCCGGCATTGTAGTTGCCGGGGTGCTTCAGGCCCAGCGCATGGCCGATCTCGTGGATGATCGTCATGTAGCCGTAGCTGCCCGCCGTCGGGTTGGTGTTCGTGGAACTGTCGTTGGCCAGGAACACCTGACCGCCCTGGCTGGCGGTGGAGGGGTAATAGGCATAGGCCGCCGACTGGCCGTACTGACGGTTGGTGCCGAAGGCGACGTCCGCGGCGGTGGGGTTGGTGATCTCGGTGAAGGTGATGTTGGCGACTGTGCTCCAGGCCGCCAGCGCCTGCCGGACGGCAGCCTGCTGGGCGCTGTTCATGGCGGCGAAACCCGCGGCGTCGGCGGTGGAGATTTGCCGCGCGCTGGTCAGGAAGCCATAGGTCACGGTCACGGCGGCGCCGACGGAACTCCCGTTCAGCACGGTGCCGTTGTTGCCCCAATGCGGCGTCCCGCTGGCGAGCAGGGCGGAAATGCTGGCGGTCAGCGCAGACTGGCTCATGGACGCTCGGTTCTCGCGGCGGTCGTTGAGGTTGTCCAGAGGGATTCCGGACTACCGCTTATACGAAATACGAGCAAGGTCTCCAGCGCAACAGGTCAGGCACGGCGCAGTGCAAGTTCGATGGACGGACGCAGCATCGAGGCGGCGGCATGGCCGATCTCCACCGCCTCCGCTGCGCGGTCGAACTCCAGGATGCCGATATGGGCCAGCCGCGGCGCGATCAGCACGTCCGGCGGTTCGCCGGCCAGCCGCGAGCGGGTGATGCGGTCCTGCATGATGTCGATGGATCCCGCCATCACCTCAAGGGCGTTCGGCATCGGCTTGTGGGCCTGGGCGTCGTCGATCTGATCGGCCAGGAAACGGGTCCGCCGGGTGGGCTTGCGGCCAAGCCAAGTGGAGATCTGGCTGGTCAGCTGAGAAAAGGCGGGCGAGCCGGCATCGCCGCCGGCGACCATCGGCTCCGGCACCTTGGCCGACACCGCCCTGGCTCCTTCCGGTTTGCCGCGGCCGTTCGGCCGGCCCAGCGGCGACAACTCGCTGTTCAAATTGACCGCCACCACCACGTCGGCCCCGAGGGCCCGGCACAGCGAGACCGGCACCGGATTGACCAGCGCGCCGTCGACCAGCAGGTGATGGTCGCGCCGCACCGCCGGAAACAGGCCGGGCATGGCGGCCGACGCCAGCACCGCCGACATCAGCGGGCCGTCGCGCAGCCACATCTCGCGCCCGGTCGACAGGTCGGTGGCGACGGTGGCGAAGGGCAGGGGCAGGTCTTCGATTAGGACGTTGCTGCGTTCGTTGTCGAAGCGGCCGAACGCCTTCTCGGCGGCGACCAGACCGCCGCGGCGGAAGGTGAGGTCGATGATGCCCAGCATGCCCAGCCAGCCCATCTTCTGCGCCCAGGACTGCAACTCGTCCATCTGGTCGGTCAGATAGGCGGCTCCGACCGCCGCCCCGATGGAGGTTCCGCAGATGATGTCGGGCTTGATCCCGATCTCCTCCAGCGCACGCAGGACGCCGATGTGCGCCCAACCGCGCGCGGCGCCGCTGCCCAGCGCAAGCCCGATCTTCAGGTCGGTTCCCTTCGCCATCCGCTACCCCCGTCAGTGCCCCCACGAGAGTCCGATAACGGATCGGAGGCTTGATCTAGAGCTTATCATCTAGGCATCGCCGCCCGGTATCGGAAGCTGCCTGAAGTGGCACGCCACCGGAGTGCCGGCGATCGCCGTAGGTGAAATGGCAAATGACGAAAATTTATCCAATCTTTGACCTGGATCATCGGACGCAGGGGCGTGACTGTGGCATTTCTGTGCCAGTACGAAGGTATGATCGTCATCCCAGCTGATTTTAACCATGCGTCAACTGGACCCGATGCAATTTCGTTGCGTTGCAGTGTAGTCCCCGAACCCGGAAGGCTCGCCATGGCCGACGAACTGAAAAGCTTCAGAAAGGACTGGAAACGCTGGTCGACCGCGGAGCGGCTGATTGCCGTCACCCTGCTGGTCCTGGCGGCGCTTCTTGGTGCCCCGGCCGCCGCCGGGCTGTTCTGAGCCCAGTCCTGCCCCAATACGGTCGCATGGGCCACACTGTGGCGCGCCCGCAACTTCGGCGGCGCCATGGGAACTGCGGTATGGTCCTCTTTACGGGCTATTAACCCTCGCGACCCTAGGCTTGGTCGGCTCGGACAGTTCCTGGGACGGTTGGGCGCCACGATCGGACGGAGCGTCGAACCTCCGCCGCAAGGGCACTCGACGGGCGCTCGCTGGAGGGCGCGGACCGGGGTGGTTCCGGCATATTCCGCCAAGGCCTTGCCCCTTTCGCTGGACACGCCCGATGACCTTCTCCGCCCAATCCGCCGTGACGGAACAGAAGCTTCTGAGACAGCGCCTCGACTCCGCCTTCGCGGAAGCCGCGACGCCGCTGTCGCGCGACGAGGTGACGGACATCGTCCGCAACATCCTGGGCAGCATGGATGGCGACATCTCCGCCACCGACCTGCGCCTCTACAAGGAGGTCGTGGACCTCGCCAAGTTCATCGAGACGGCCAAGCAGGAAATCGCGGCGCTGCAGCCGGCCGAAATCCGCGACGAGCATATCCGCACCGCAACTGACGAGCTGGATGCGGTGATCGGCGCGACCGAGAAGGCGACCTTCGCCATCTTCGACGCCTGCGACGCCATCGGCGCCATCGCCGGCCAGACGGACGCGGACAACTCGGCGAAGCTGAACGACCAGATCACCAAGATCTACGAGGCATGCAACTTCCAGGACATTACCGGCCAGCGCATCAGCAAGGTGGTGCGGACGCTGAAGCACATCGAATCGAAGGTCGACATGATCGTCGCCGCCTTCGGCAGCGAAGTGCGGCAGAACCACGCCCCGCGGCTGGCCAAGCTGGCGGCCGAGGGCGCGGAGGCCGCAGTCCATTACGAGCCGATGACCGAGGAAGAGGCGGACAAGCAGCTTCTGCACGGGCCGCAGATGCCGGGCAACGCCATGGACCAGGACGAGATCGACCGTCTGCTGGCCAGCTTCGACTGACGCCATGCTTCCCGGCGCACCCATCAGCAGGCCCACCGGCGGCCACCCGGCCCAAGGTGCAGGACTGGGGACGGGGAACGCCGGGCTGCCGCCGCTGCGGGTCCCCCGGGTCGGCGGTGTCGGCATTGGTGGGCATGCCAACCCGAACAACGGCAGCATCCTGCTTCTGCTGTCGCTGTTCCTGCTGCTTCTGGTCTTCTTCATCGTGCTGAACGCCAATTCGGTGCAGACGGTGCAGAAGGTGAAGGCGGTCGCCGCCTCGCTGGAGCGGACCTTTCCCAGCTTCGTCATCGACCCGCGCCTGCGCGAGGGCGCCGAACCGGTGGCCTCCCGCGCCGGGACCGTCTTCGCCGTGCAGCGGCTGGAGGATGTCGGCACCCTGTTCGCCACCGCGGTGGCGGTCGCCAAGGTGGAGGTGGTCGCCCCCGGCCAGCTGCTGGAGGTTCGGCTGCCGGCCGACGACCTGTTCGTTCCCGGCACCATGATCCTGCGGCCGGATCGCCAGGGCCTGATCGACCGCGTTGCCGATGCCCTGCGCCAGTCGCGCCAGGGTGAGCGGGTGGAACTGGACGCGCTTCTCGGCATCGGGCCGACGGGCACGCCCAGCCAGCCGCCGGGGCCGGTCGCCCGTGCCGGCGTTCTGGCCCGCGCGCTGGTCGAGGATGGGGCTCCGGTCGGAAACGTCACCATCGGGATCGAGCGTGGTGAGCCGGGCGGCGTGCGCCTGCTGTTCTCCCTGCGCTGGGACGAGGATGGGGCCGCCAAAAAGCCGGACCCCAGGCTGGCTCCCAAGGCAGGGAAGACGGAGGTGCGGAAATGATCCGCATTCCGGGCGTCATCAACAAGACCGGGGCAGCAGGAGCGGATGATCGCGGCGGCCAGCGCAAGACGCTGTGGCTGATCAGCTTCACCGACCTGATCTCCCTGATGCTCGCCTTCTTCGTTCTGATGTATTCGATGAGCGAGCCGGAGGCGGAGCGCTGGACCCGTCTGGCGAAGGGCGTGGCGGAGGCGATCCCCGCCGCGCGGTCGACCGCCAGCACCCCGTCGGACCGGACCGCCGACCCCAGTGCCGCCTTCAACGCCAAGGCGGTGGAGGCCAGGGCGGCCATCGACCTGCATTATCTGGCGGCCCTGCTGGGAAGCCAACTGCGGTCGAATGCGGAACTGGCGGTGGTCGATGTTCGGCGCGAAGATGACCGTGTCGTCATCCGCCTGCCGGGCGAGCGGATGTTCGATCCCACCGGCGCCGCCTTCACCGAGGAGGGGCGGCGGGTGCTGTTCCTGCTCGGCGCCGTCATCGGCCGGATCGGCAACCGGATCGAGTTGGTCGGCCATGCGGAGCATGAGGATGCGACGGGCGGCGTGGCCTGGGAACGCGCGCTGACGCGGGCGGTCGCCGTGTCCGCCGCGCTGCGGGAGACCGGCTATCGCCGCGATCTGGTGGCACGGGCGGTGATGATGCCTGTCGATGGGGCAGGGGGCGCCGGCAACGGGCGCCTGCCGGTGGACATCGTGGTGCGAGAGGAAGGAGCGGATTGAGGTGACGGACCGGACGGCCCAGGAGTGGAAGCGCTGGCTGCGCGGCTGTGCCGCGGCGGTGGCGCTGCTTGCCGTGCCGGTCCTGCTCTCTCCCCTGGCCGCTGACGCCGCCACGGTTCCGGTCCGCGGCGGCACCCACAAGGATTTCGGTCGGCTGGTCTTCGACTGGCCGGGCAAGGTCGATTACACCGCGTCGGTCGAAGGCGACCGGCTGGTCGTCACCTTCACCGACAGCATCGACGCTCCGCTCGACCGTCTGGTGCGGGCTCTGCCCGGTTATCTGACCGCCGGACGGGTCGAGGCGGATGGAAAGACCGTCTCCTTCGACCTGAAGCGCCCGGTCTCGCTGAAAAGCTTCCGCAACGGCAACGCCATCGCCATCGACCTGTCACCGGCCGCACCGCAGACGACCGCCAGGGCGGAGGAGGCGAAGCCGGAAGCCGTGAAGCCCGAACCCGCGAAAGCCGAAGCGGTGAAACCGGTGCCCTCCGCCGGGCGGCTGCGCGTGCGCGGGGCCGACCAGCCGGACCAGAGCCGCCTGACATTCGACTGGCCGTCGCCCGTCGGCTACACGGTCACGCGCGATGGCGCCGCGGTGACGGTCGCCTTCGACAAGGGCGGCACCGCCGACCTGTCGGCGGTTTCCAAGGCGGCATTGCGCAACATCCGGAATGTGGAGGCCTATCGGCGGGCCGACGGTGGGCTGGCGGTGACGCTGGCCGTTCCGCAGGATGCAGAGGTGACCGACAGCGCATCGGGCAAGTCGGTGGTGCTGTCCGTGGGCAACCCTGGCTCCCGCGCCGGCCTGCCCAAGAGCGAGGGCGCGTCGGGAATCCGGGGCAGCGAAGGCGGGCAGGCCAAAGAAGGCGGCAGGGATACGCCGACCACGGCGTCGGCGACTTCCGGTCGTTCGGCCACCGCGGCGAATGCTGCGGCCTCCGCGGCGGCGAATGCCGCGGCGCCTCCCACCACCCCGCCGGCGGAGGCGAAGGCCGCGCCCGCAGCGCCTGCCGATGCCAAGGCCCAGCCGGCGGCGGGTCCGAAGGGACCGGTGCTGACCTTCGACACCGGTGGACCGGCCTCCATCGCCGTCTATCCGCGGGCGGGCCAGCTTTACGTTGTGTTCGACCGGCCGATGCCGATCGGTGCCGGGAAGCTCAGCGGCCCTGGGTCCGAACTGATGGGCGCGGTGGAGCCGGTGCCGGCGACCGGCGGCACCGTGTTCCGTACCAAGATCGGCCCGATGGTGTGGCCGACGGTGGAGCGGCAGGGCACCACTTGGCGCATCCTGTCCTCCGCCCGTCCGGCCAACATGGGCAGCGCCAGCGATCTCAGGGTCGAGCCAGACCCCGACTTCCTTCTCGGCGCCCGGCTGCTGGTGCGCGCGCCCGACGCGGCGAACGTCGTGCAGTTCGCCGATCCCGACGTCGGTGACCGCATCCAGGTCGTCCCGCTGCCCAGTCCGGGGCAGGGCATGCCCGAACCGCACCGGTATCCCGATCTGGAGGTGATGCCGTCCTATCAGGGCGTGGTGGTGCGCCCGATCTCCGACAACGTGACGGTGCGCGCGATCAAGGAAGGGGTGGAACTGACCACCGCCGGCGGCCTGCACCTGTCGCCGGCCGCCGATGCCGGCAACCCCGCGGTCGCGCCGCCACCACCACCGGCATCCGCCCCCCAACCGGTGCCGTCGCAACTGGCCGCGGCGCCGATTCCGCTGAATCCGCCGGCCGGCGGCGCCTCGTCCGCCATGGAGCCGCCGAAGGCGCAGCCCGCCCAGATGCAGGGCCGCCGCCTGTTCAATCTGCCGGCCTGGAAGCATGGGGACCTCGACCATTTCACCGAGGCGCGGCAGGACCTGCAACTGGCCGTCGTCAATGCGCCGGAATCGGACCGGCCAAAGGCGCAGCTCGACCTCGCGCGGTTCTATTTCGCCAACGGGTTTGGGCAGGAGACGCTCGGCATGCTGGACGTGCTGCAGCAGAACCAGCCGGATCTGGAGGGCTGGCCGGAGTTCCGCGCGCTGCGTGGTGCCGCCCGCGTGTTGACCGGCGACCTGGACGGGGCGGAGGCCGACCTGTCGATCCCGTCGCTGGCCGGCAATCCGGAAGCCAACCTGTGGCGCGCCGCCATCGCCGCCGACCGCCGCGACTGGCCCAAGGCGATGGCCGGCTTCAAGGCGTCGGGCTCGATCCTGAACAGCTACCCCGACCCGATGATCGGGAAGCTCGGCCTGCGGGCGGCGGAAGCGGCGCTGGAGACGCGCGACACCGCCACCGCCAAGCGGCTGTTCGATCGGGTGATCGAACACAGCGGCCCGGATCAGGAGGAGAACCCGCAGACGCAATATCTGCGCGGCCTGCTCTTCGCCCAGACCGGCGAGATCGATCAGGCGCGGGAACAGCTGACCGCCGCCTACAACAGCTATGACCGACTCTATCGCGCCAAGGCCGGGCTGGCGCTGACCAATCTGGAGCTGTCGGAAGGCAAGATGTCGCCGACCGCGGCGGCGGAGCAATTGGCCGGCCTGACCTTCACCTGGCGCGGCGACGATCTGGAGATGCAGATCCGCTCCCGCATGGGCGAGGTGCTGATCGCCGGCGGCGAATATGCCAAGGGCTTCAACACGATGAAAGAGACGGCGGCCCTGGTCGCCGACACGCCCAGGGCCGAGGCGATCACCAAGGAGATGTCGCGCATCTTCGCCGACCTGTTCAAGGATGGGGCGCAGCGCTTGCCGACGCTGGACGCGCTGCAGCTTTACGACCAGTTCCGCGAGCTGACCCCGGTGGGCGAGGCCGGCGACGAGATTATCCGGCAGCTGGCGGAACGGCTGATCTCCATCGATCTGCTGAACCGCGCGGCCGATCTGCTGCAGCATCAGGTGGAATACCGCCTGTCCGGCCTGGACAAGGCGCGGGTCGGCACGCGGCTGGCCTCCGTCCGGCTGCTCGACAACAAGCCGGAAGAGGCGCTGAAGGCGCTGGAACTGTCCAATGTCGCCGGACTGCCGGCCGACCTGACGGCCGAACGGCGGCTGATGCAGGCCAAGGCGCTGGCCGAGCTGAACCGCGGCGACGAGGCGATGCAGCTTCTGGCGCAGGACGACAGCACCAACGCCAACCTGCTGCGCGTCGACATCGCGTGGAAGGGTCAGAAATGGGATGCGGCGGCGCTGGCGCTGAACAAGGTGATCGGTCCGCCCCCCGCGACCGGCAAGCCGCTGGATCCCAACATGTCGCAGCTGGTGCTGAACCGGGCGGTGGCGCTGGCGCTGGCCGGCGACGGCAACGGGCTGAACCTGCTGAAGAAGGATTTCGAAGGGTCGATGAAGGGCGGGCCGAATGAGGACGCTTTCCGCATTCTGACCCGCCCCGAACAGGCGATGGGCCTGATCGACGTCGGCACCATCCGCTCCCGCGTCGCGGAAGTGGATATGTTCAAGAAGTTTTTGAAGGAATATCGCGGCGGTAAGCAGGCCGGCGATAAGCCGACCTCATAAGGCGGCGGGACGCCTTGCGGGGGAATGCTGCGCCCCGCCGCCCGCTCCGCGCCGCTGGCCTGGAGCCATTACTTCGGCAGCAGAACCTTGTCGATGACATGGACGACGCCGTTGGACTGTTCGACATCGGCGATGGTCACTCGCGCCATGTTGCCGGAGGCGTCGGCGACCATCACGGCATCGCCGGACTGGGTGAAGGTCAGCGGCATGCCTTCCACCGTCTTCAGCATCGCCTTGCCGTTGCCCTTCTTGATGTCCGCCACGATGTCCCTGGCGTCCAGCTTGCCGGGAACGACGTGGTAGGTCAGCACCTTGGTCAGCTGCGCCTTGTTCTCCGGCTTCAGCAGGGTGTCGACGGTGCCGGCGGGCAGGGCGGCGAAGGCCTCGTTGGTGGGTGCGAAGACGGTGAAGGGACCCTTGCCGTTCAGCGTGTCGACCAGCCCGGCGGCCTTCACGGCGGCGACGAGGGTGGTGTGGTCCTTGGACTGGGACGCATTCTCCACGATGGTCTTGCTGGGGTACATCGGCGCGCCGCCGACCATCTTTTCCATGGCCGCGTTGGCGCAACCGGCAAAAAGAAGGGTGGCGATCGCCACGGTGGCAACCTTCTTCATAGCATTCCCTCTTGTCGGTGAAGGTCCGCTTCCCGCGGACACAACACCGTTACGGGGGAGCTTTTGGTTCAGATCACAGCAGAAGCTGTGCGTGATGCTGATTTTTGTTTGCGCGGAAGAGGTAATGCTTTGGTGGTGCAGTCGCCGTCTCCTGCCGGCTAGAGCTGCACCTGCGTTCCCAGTTCCACCACGCGGTTGGGCGGCAGTTTAAAGAAGTCGGTGG
>CBFGPE010000013.1:0-68423 GCA_965650625.1 uncultured Azospirillum sp.
CCCGCCTCCACCACCACCTCGCGCAGCAGGCCGGCGGCGGTGAACTGGTTCAGCGTGTTGTAGACCGTCGCCAGTGAAACCGGCAGGTCGGCGGACAGAGCCTCGCCATGCAGCTGTTCCGCGGTGACGTGCCGGTCGCAACCTTCGAACAGCAGCCGGGCAAGACCAAGGCGCTGGCGGGTCGGGCGCAGACCGGCACCGTTCAGCCGGTCAAGGACTCGCTTGAAGGGGCGTTCGGCGGTCATCATGGGCGTGGCCCCCGTACTGTCGACATCGGGATCGAAGATAAGGTCCAGGACTGAACCGCGGCAGATGGCCGCAATCCGTTCAACTGTAAAACCATTCGGAAAGGCCGCGCAAGCCATTGTCGCACCGAGGTCAACCGGGCGGCACAAGCACGTTGCAAGAATGCAAAGGCCGCCGGCAGTCTCCCGCCGGCGGCCATGCCCGTCCAATGATGCGCCCGGTCAGTAACCGGTGGCGATCCGTTCGACCAGCTGCTTCACCGTGGGGATGAAGCCGTCGTTGTAATAGGGATCGCTGGCGAAGCGATAGGCATTGTGCCCGGCGAACATCAGCTGGTTTTCGCAGTCGTCGGTATGGCTGACCGCCTGGAGCGTCTTCTGGATGCAGAAGGAGCGCGGATCGGCGCGCTTGCCCGTCGTCCCCTCCTCGTTCTGCGCCCAGTTGGAGAAGCCGCAGGCGGACAGGCAGCCCATGCAGTCGACCTGATCGTGCAGGATCTTCTCGGACTGCTGGGGCGTGACGAAGACCAGCGTGCTGTCCGGGGTCTTCAGCGCGGTGGTGAAGCCCTGGGACAGCCAGCCTTCGGCGCGCTGCTTGTCGCTTTCGGTGACATAGACCGGACGGCCGCGCGGACCGACCGGGAATTCGGCCGAATGCTCGCCCACCGGCTTGGACAGATAGGCGACCTGGCGTTCGGACCGCCCCATCAAATCCAGCAGGAACGGGTTCTTCACCGCCGACGAATAGAAGCCGGTGGGGGAGAAGCGGTTCAGGAAGACGTCGCCCGGCTGCAGCGCGACCAGCTTGCGCTTCCACGCCATGGAGATCGGGCTCTCCTGGGTCAGCAGCGGACGGGTGCCGAACTGGAAGGCGATCGGACCCAGGTCCGGGTTGTCGATCCAGTCCTCCCACTCCGACAGCCACCAGACGCCGCCCGCCATCACGATGGGGGTGTCGTTCAGGCCGAAGCTGTTCATCATCTGGCGCAGGGCCAGGACGCGGGGGAACGGATCCTCTGGCTTCTGCGGGTCCTCGGAGTTGGACAGGCCGTTGTGACCGCCGGCCAGCCACGGATCCTCGTACACCACGCCGCCCAGATGGTCGCGGAACTTGTGGTAGGCGCGCAGCCACAGCGCGCGGAAGGCGCGGGCAGACGAGACGATCGGATAGTAATGGACGCCGTAGCGCACGGCGATCTCGGCCACCTTGTAGGGCATGCCAGCGCCGCAGGTGACGCCATGGATCAGACCCTGGGCACCTTCCAGCACGCCGTGCAGGATGTGCTCGGCGCCGCCCATCTCCCACAGGACGTTCATGTGGATACGGCCATTGCCGTTCGACGTCTCGTGCGCGATGCGCGCCTGGGCGATGCCGCCCTCGATGCCGAAGGCGATCAGCTCGTTATGGCGCTCGCGCCGGGTCTTGCCCTTGTAGATCTGCGGCAGAAGGTTGCCGTTCTCATCATAGCTGTCGGCGTTGACACCCGAGAAGGTGCCAATCCCGCCGGCAGCCGCCCAGGCGCCGGAGCTTTCGCCGTTGGACACGGCAATACCCTTGCCACCCTCGACGAGCGGCAGAACCTCCCGGCCGGACATCGGCAACGGCTTCAACGCCTTCAACGAACCCTCCAAAGACCGAACGTGGCATCCCGTGGGACGCCGGACCAAAGCGGCGGACTACCAGACGACGAAAGGCTCCACCGGAATCCGCGTGGGTTCCGGCGGGATCGCCAGTGCGGTTCTATATATGAGGAATTGGCGCGCCCTACGAGCGGATTCATCCCCCCGCGCAAAAAACGTTCACGATTTGCCGCAGTTGCGAACGGAAGCGTCAGCGTGTCGACCGGTCCCCCGGCGGATCATCAGGTGGATCATTAGGCGCCCGATCGGGCGAGCGGCCCCAGTTCCCGCGCCAGCCGTCCGGGTGCATCGGTGAAGACCGCCGACACGCCCCAACCGAACAGCGTCCGGGCACGCCCGGCGTCGTTGACGGTGTAGGACAGCACCGGGCGGCCGGTGGCGCGGTATTCCGCGATGCTGTCGGCGGTCTGACGGCTCTGGTCGACGTTCAGGGTGGCCGCCCCGATGCGTTCGGCGATGGCCGCCCAATCGGCCGGCGGGTCCCACAGCAGGTAACCGCGCGGGATCTCCGGCCACAGCCGCTGCGCCACCTCCAGGCAGGGCACCTCGAAACTGGAGAGCAGGAGCGGCCGGTCGGACGGCCACAGCAGCCGCAGGGTGCTCAGCGCCACCTCCGCCGTGATCTCCTCCTGCCCCGGATAGGGCTTGATCTCCAGGTTCAGCCCGAGTCCCAGGTCGCGGATCAGGTCCACCGCCTCCTCCAGCGTCGGCACCCGTTCGCCGACGAAGGCGGCATCGAACCAGCGTCCGGCGTCGAGCTGCTGAAGCTCGGCCAAATCCAGCAGCGGCACGGCGCCGGTGCCGGTGGTGGTGCGGTCCAGCGTGTCGTCATGGATCAGCACCGGCCGCTGGTCGCGGGTCAGCATGACATCCACCTCCACCCAGCGGGCGCCCTGGCGGGCGGCTTCGCGGATCGAGGCGAGGGTGTTTTCCGGAGCGCTTTCCTTGGCGCCGCGGTGGCCGATCAGGCGGGGAAGAGTCGACAGCATGGGTCTCGCAGGAGTAAGAGCGGTCGCTTTCCTACATGACCCATTCCGTCGAAGCGGGAAAGAGCGATGAAGGCCCTGCACAGCGTTTCCGATCTGGTGGCCGCCGGGCTGATGACACCGGAGGCCGGCGAGGCCGTGCGTACGGTCGCCGACCGCTATGCCGTGGCGCTGACCCCATACCTGCGCGAGACGCTGGCCGGGCGTACGGACCCGCAGGATCCGCTCTATGCCCAGTACGTCCCCTCCCCCGCCGAGGCGTACAGCACGCCGGAAGAGCTGGAAGACCCGATCGGCGACGGCGCGCGCAGCCCGGTGAAGGGCATCGTCCACCGCTATCCCGACCGGGTCCTGCTGAAGCCGCTGCATGCCTGCGCCGTCTATTGCCGCTTCTGCTTCCGCCGCGAGATGGTCGGTCCTGGCGGCGAGGCGTTGACCGCCGACGAGCTGGATGCGGCGCTCGCCTATATCCGCGACCACCAGGAGGTGTGGGAGGTCGTCATCACCGGCGGCGATCCGCTGCTGCTGTCGCCGCGCCGGCTGCGCGGCATCGTCCAGGCGCTGTCGGCCATGCCGCATGTCGGCATCGTCCGCCTGCACAGCCGCATCCCCGCTGCCGACCCGGAGCGCATCACCCCGGAGTTGCTGGAGGCGCTGACCGCCCCTGACCTCGCCACCTGGGTCGCCGTCCACATCAACCATGCCGACGAGTTGACCCCGCCGGTGCGGGCGGCGCTCGCCCGGCTGGTGGAGGCCGGCATCCCGCTGGTCGGCCAGACCGTGCTGCTGAAGGGCATCAACGACAGCCATGCGGCGCTCGAGGCGCTGTTCCGCGGGCTCGTCCGCAACCGGGTGAAGCCCTATTACCTGCACCACCCCGACCTTGCCGCCGGCACCAGTCATTTCCGTCCGACCCTGGCGGAGGGGCAGGCGCTGGTGACCGGCCTGCGCGGAAAGCTGTCCGGGCTGTGCCAGCCCACCTACGTCCTCGACATTCCAGGCGGCCACGGCAAGGCCCCGGCCGCCGCGGCCTGGATCGAGGAGCAGGGCGAGGACAGCTATCGCGTGACCGACTTCACCGGCCGGGTCCACGACTACCGGGGCTGAGCGCTCCCGCTCAGATCGCCTTCGCTCCCATCGCCGCCGCCCAATGGGCAACCCGCGCCTTCAGCGCGGCGGTGCGGGCGAAGGCGAGGTCCTCGTCCTCCAGCCGCTCGACGATTTCGAAGGCCAGCGACTCAGGCCCATGGGCGTTCCACGCCGCCTGCAGGCTGCGGTGCGGACAGCCGCCCATCTTCAACTGAAACCAGATCCGGTTCCGAATCTTGTCGAGATCTGGCGCACCGCCCACCCACACCATACCAGCAGCCCCACAGCGGACGGCGAACACGCCGGCCACGCTCTTGCGCTCCTTGTAGGCCGCCACCGCCGCCTTGCGATCCTCTTTGCCAACCATGTCCGGCCTCCGCGCATGCATCATCGTTCCCGGCTGGTTATACCCGGGTGATATTCGACGCAAGGGTTTTATCCGGGTATTATCCCCAGAGAGCCGGGGTGCCGAACAGCGGGTCGGGGTTGATGAGCGCGTTGTGGATGCCGACCACCGATGCGAAGCCGGTCCACAGGATCAGCGGCGTCCAGATCAGCGCGATGCTGCGGTCGTCCCGCGCCACCAGCGCGATGCAGAGGGAGGTGATGACGAAGAAGGACACCGTCCAGGCCGCGGCGAGGATCGAGCTGCCCAGCGTGAAATAGACGAGGCTGAAGGTGGCGTAGATCACCCAGGTCACCGCCTGCAGCCCGATCAGCAGTCCACGGCTGCGGATCCGCCGCGCCGGGTCGAGCAGGCGGATGTCGCCCCAGATCTGGAAGACGTTCAGCGTGAACCACATCACCGGGAACACCCATCCCGGCGGCTGCAAGGGCGACGGCTGGTGCCCGGCGAAGGGCTGGCCGCCGCGTTCGACGAAGCTCCAGGCGTTGACGATGACCCAGAACAGCAGGGGTTGCCACCAGCGCACCCGGAAGGGGGCAGGCGGTGGCGCGGTGTCTATGGCGTCGCTCATGCCCCGCCAGATAGCGCGGCGGCCCCAATGGTCAAGTCAGCGCCCGCTACCGCCGGGCGCCCAGCGACGCCAGCTGGAACAGCACGCGGGCGCACAGCGTCTCGTCCGGCATGTTGGTGCGCTTGCAGTCGGCCTCGGCATCGACCAGCCGTTCCAGCGCCTGCCGGACATGGTTGGGCGACCAGTGGCGCGCCTGTTTGACCAGCCGGGTCTTCAGCTTGAAGAAGACCGGCGGGCGCAGCGACTCGACGGCGGCCTCCGGCGACTTGCCGGCGGCGACCTGGGCGGTGAGCAGTTGCAGGCGCTGGAAATGGCGCTGGGCGCCGCGCAGGATCGGCACCGGCGAGGTGCCCTCGGCGAACAGCCGCGCCAGCGAACGGTCGAGCGTGGCGAAATCGCCCTCCGCCGCCGCCCACACCGGCTCGTCCATCGACAGGGCGGCGCTGTCGCCGACGCAGGCCTGGGCATCCTCCAGCCGCACGCGCTTTTCACTGCCCATGTAAAGCGCCAGCTTCTCCGCCTCGCCGCGCGCCACCATGCGGTCGCCGACGAGGTTGGCGGCCAGGAAGCTCAGCACGTCGGGATCGGCGGTCAGCCCATGGCCATGCAGGATGTCGGCGATGACGCGGCCGAGCGACGCCTCCTCCTCCACGTAGCAGGGAATTGCGGCGCCGGCGTCGGCCCCCTCGAACAGAAGCCGCAGCTTGGAGCGGGCCGACAGGTCGCCCGACTCGACCACCACCAAACTGTCGCCAGGCGGCAAATTCTCGAAGAAGGCGGTGAAGGCGGCGGTGCTGTTGTCCTCCGCGTCGCGGACGCGGATCAGGCGCCGGCCGCCGGTGAAGGAGATCGCCGCGGCCTCGTCCGCCAGCCGCGCCGGATCGTCGGCGATGGCGCGCCCCAGGAACTCGGCGACGCGGAATGGATCGGACAGGTCCTGCACCACCGTCTTGCCCAGCGTCTGGGCGCGGTCACGGACGAGGCCCGAGTCGGGGCCATAAAGCAGCACCGCCCGAACCTTGCGGTCCGGGCTGCGCAGAAAACCGTCGATCGCTTTGGGCTGGAGCTTCACCCGTGCATCCCCGGCCGGTCAGGACCCGCGGCCGAGATACATGGCGACGCGGGTGGTGATGTCATTGGAAATGTCCTCGAGCGCCCGGTCATAGGCGTTCTGCACCGTCACGATGGCGGCGTAATGCTGCTCCAGCGTGTTGTAGCTGATCATCGAGCGCGAGCTGGACTGGAACACCACCTGACCGGTCTGGGTGTCGGTCAGCCGGTAGGGGGCGTTGACCAGCAGCTGGGCGCGCACCGCGGTCGCGTCCTTCTGCAGGGCCAGCTTCTGCTCCGACGCCGACAGCGCCACATCCAGGCGGTAGCGCGGATTGCTCGGCCGCTCCGACGGATAGAAGTTGTCGATCAGCAGGTTGCGGAGCTTCTGCCCTTCCCGGTTGGGGATCGACGCGATGTCGACCTCCATCAGCCGGTCGGCCGCGCCGGCGCCAATCCCCTGGCCACCGTAGAGCGGCTGGAAACCGCAGCCCGACAGTGACAGGGCGGACAGGCCGAGCGCGAGGGCGAACAGCCCCCGCGCCACGGTCTGGCGGAACAGTCTGGTATCAGACGACGACATTGATCACCCGGTTCGGGACGACGATGACCTTGCGCGCCGGCTTGCCGTCCATGGCGCGCTGGACGTTGGCATCGGCAAGCGCCGCCTGCTCCGCCGCGTCCTTATCCATATCGCGCGGCAGCTCCAGCGTGGCGCGCAGCTTGCCGTTGACCTGGACCGCGACCTTGACGCTGTCCTCCACCACCAGGGCGGGGTCGGCCTCCGGCCAGGGCTGGTCGGCCAGCAGGGTGCTGTGCCCCAGCTGCGCCCACAGCTCCTCGCCCAGATGCGGCATCATCGGGCCGACGAGACGGACCAGCGACTCGAAGCCCTCGCGCAGGACCCAGGCCTCGCCCTCGCCGGTGCCGTCCAGCTCGCCCAGCGCGTTGGACAGCTCGCGGACGCGGGCGACCGCCTTGTTGAAGCGGAACTTGTCGAGATCCTCCGACACGCCGGCGATGGTCTTGTGGACCAGACGGCGGGCGGCCTCGGCCTTCGGGCCGAACGACTGAGGCGCGGGCGTGCCGGCGGCCGGCAGTTCCACCGGCGCCTCCGTCACCATCCGCCACAGGCGGTTGATGTAGCGCCAGGCGCCGTCGATGCCGGCCTCGGTCCATTCCAGGTCGCGTTCCGGCGGGCTGTCCGACAGCATGAACAGGCGGGCGGCGTCGGCGCCGTAGGTGCCGATGATGTGCGCCGGGTCCACCACGTTCTTCTTGGACTTCGACATCTTCTCGACACGGCCGACATTGACCGGCGCGCCGCTGTCGGCCCGGACCCACTCGCCCTTGTCGTTCTTGGTCAGGTCGGTCGGGGCCAGCCAGGCGCCGGTGCCGGCATCCTTGTAGGTCTCGTGATTGACCATGCCCTGGGTGAAGAGGCCGGTGAACGGCTCCTCCAGATCCAGATAGCCGCAGGTCTTCAGCGCGCGCGTCCAGAAGCGGCTGTAGAGCAGATGCAGGACCGCATGCTCGATGCCGCCGATATACTGATCGACACCCAGCCAATAATCGACCGACTCGCGGGTGAAGGCCGCATCCTCGGTCTTCGGCGAGCAGAAGCGGGCGAAATACCAGGACGACTCGATGAAGGTGTCGAAGGTGTCGGTCTCGCGCAGCGCCGGCTTGCCGCAGGTCGGGCAGCTGGTGTGCTTCCAGGTCGGGTGGTGGGCCAGCGGGTTGCCGGGCTTGTCGAAGGTCACGTCCTCCGGCAGCACGACCGGCAGCTGGTCGTCCGGAACCGGGACGATGCCGCAAGATTCGCAGTGGATGACCGGGATCGGGCAGCCCCAATAGCGCTGGCGCGACACGCCCCAGTCGCGCAGGCGGTACTGGGTGGTGCGCTCGCCCTGGCCCGCCGCCTCCAGCCGCTTGCCGGCCTCGTCCTTGGCCGACTCGGTGTCGAGTCCGTCGAGGAAGGCGGAGTTCCGCAGCACGCCGGGGCCGGTATAGGCCTCGCTCCCGACGTCGAAGGTCGCCGGGTCGGCGTCGGCCGGGATCACCACCGGGCGAACCGGCAGGCCGTACTTGCGGGCGAAATCCAGGTCGCGCTGGTCATGCGCCGGGCAGGCGAAGATCGCGCCGGTGCCGTATTCCATCAGCACGAAGTTGGCGACATAGACCGGCAGTTCCCACGACGGATCGAAGGGGTGCACGACCTTCAGGCCGGTGTCGAAGCCGCGCTTCTCCGCCGTCTCGATCGCTTCCTCGCTGGTGCCCAGCCGGTTGCACTCGGCGATGAACTCCGCCAGTTCCGGGCTGGAGGCGGCCAGTTCGGCGGCCAGCGGGTGATTCGGGGAGATCGCAGCAAAGGAGGCGCCGAACAGCGTGTCCGGACGGGTGGTGAAGACCTCCAGCTCCTCCTTGCGCCCCTTGATCTTGAAGCGGAAACGGACGCCGGTGGACTTGCCGATCCAGTTCTCCTGCATGATGCGCACGCGCTCGGGCCAGCGGTCCAGCGTCTCCAGGCCCTTCAGCAGGTCTTCGGCATAGGCGGTGATCTTCAGGAACCACTGCGACAGCTTGCGCTTCTCGACCAGCGCGCCGGTGCGCCAGCCGCGGCCGTCGATCACCTGCTCGTTGGCGAGAACGGTGTTGTCCACCGGGTCCCAGTTCACCCAGGATTCCTTGCGGTAGGCCAGGCCCGCCTTCAGGAAATCCAGGAACATCTTCTGCTCGTGGCGATAATAGTCCACGTCGCAGGTGGCGATCTCGCGGTCCCAGTCGATGGACAGGCCCATCGTCTTCAGCTGCCCGCGCATGGTCGCGATGTTCTCGCGCGTCCAGGCGGCCGGGTGGACCTTCTTCTCCAGCGCGGCGTTCTCGGCCGGCAGGCCGAAGGCGTCCCAGCCCATCGGGTGCAGGACGTTGAAGCCCTTGGCGCGCTTGAAGCGCGCGATCACGTCGCCGATGGTGTAGTTGCGGACGTGGCCCATGTGGATGCGCCCCGACGGATAGGGGAACATCTCCAACACATAGTATTTGGGCCGGGAGGCGTCCTCGCGCGCGGTGAAACAGCCCTTGCCGTCCCACACGCCCTGCCACTTCGCCTCGGTTTCCTTGACATTGTAACGCGACATGAGCGCGACGCCGTTTTTCCGTTGTACCAGATGCTCGAAGGCCCGGGGGCAGCCCGAGAGTCGCCCGGGAGGGTCGGCCGCCGCGTCAGCGGGCGGCGGCGTTCTGCGAGACGCGAAGCTGACGGGCGCGGGTCAGCACCGCATCCTCCAGCTGGCCGGCGGTCTCCGGCCCGACCGCAACCTCGCGCCAGTCGTTGCCGGTCCGCTGCTGGCGGAACACCGACACCCGCACGCCGTCGGCGCGCAACTGGCGGTCCATGATGTAGAGGTTGACCTTGAAGCGCTCGTTCGGCGAATCGGGCGGGGTGTACCAGTCGGTCAGGATCACGCCGCCGAACGGATCGGCCGAGGCGATCGGCATGAAGGACAGCGTATCGAGCGAGGCGCGCCACAGGAAGCTGTTGACGCCGATGCCGCCGGCGCTGTCCTGGTCGCCGCCGCGCTTGTTCTTGCCGAACAGGTTCAGGCCGCCGTCGGTGCCGAGCAGGCTGCCGAACTTGTAGTCCTTGTTCTTCATCTGCTCTTCGACGGTTTCGGTCTTGCCGCCCCAGCTTGCGCAGCCGGCGATCGAGACGGAAGCCGCGAGCAGTACAGGGACAAGGCGAAGGGCGGTCGAACGGCGCATGGTCGGGAACCCGGTTCAGAAATGGGGTTGCCGCGCGCGAGTCACGCGCGGAATGCCGGTGAACAGACCATAAGTGGACGGCCCCACGCAACAGCGGAAGCGTCTTTGCCCCGCCTCGCGACAACAGGACGACAACAGGCGGGGTCTGCCGGCTTCGACTGTGGCGGGGCGGACAGGGGGGTCTTCTTAGTGTGCTCCGTGCGACACACTGTCCCCCCAATGCAGCAATCGGGGAGATTTGCCGCTTGCTGGCAAGGGCGGGGGTGCGTACGAAAGTCTCAGCCAGGACGTCAACCAGGCTGAAACATCTGCTGCCAGGATGGAGGCAACAATCATGAACCGTTATCTGCTGGCCGGCGCCGCTGCCGCCGCTCTCGCCCTCGGCGCTGGCGCCGCCAATGCCCAGGCCAAGTTCGAAGTCAAGGTCGGTGGCGACGCCTACTTTGAGGCCGGCTACGTCGATCAGGACCTGGACTCCGGCCTGCGCTCGACCGAATTCCGCAACCGCATGCGCATCAACATCATCCCGTCCGCCAAGGCCGACAACGGCCTGGAGTACGGTGCCCGCATGCGTCTGCGCGCCAACTCCGGCGCCTCGAACGCCCGTACCACCGACGCCGACCGCGCTTACATCTTCGCGCAGGGCACCTTCGGTCAGGTCCGCATGGGTGTGACCAACTCCTTCAACGACGAGACCTTCGTCTCGGCCCCGACCGACTACCTGCCGCTCGGCCTGGTCGATCAGGTCCAGAACTGGTTCGGCCCGAACACCAACATCGGTGGCAACGGCCCGGCCTCGACCGTGACCGGCAACAGCATCATTTGGCCGTCGCTGGCTCCGGAAGGCAACGCCACCAAGATCGTCTACTTCTCGCCGCGTTTCGCCGGTCTGCAGCTGGGCGCCAGCTACACCCCGCGTAACGACAGCTCGAACACCGACGTCAACCGCACCAAGACCACCGGCACCTTTGCCGGCGGCGGCAACGGCACCTACCAGGACATGGTGGAAGTCGGTGCGAACTACAACAACACCTTCGGCGGCGTGACCGTCAAGGGCAGCGCCGGTTACTTCTGGGGTCAGGCCGTCGACAACGTCGCCGGTTCGAACTACAAGGACCTGAACGCTTGGCAGGTCGGCGCCAGCGTCGGCTACGCCGGTTTCAGCGTCGGCGGCAGCTACACCGACTTCGGCAAGTCGGGCCTGAACGACCGCACCGGCCTGTTCACCGAGTCGACCCGCAACTGGGTTGTCGGCGCTCAGTACACCACCGGCCCGATCGTCGTCGGCGCCAACTACAAGAACGGCAAGGACGCCGGCTCGGTGGCCCTGGCTGGCGACCGCGAGCTGCAGGTCTATGAAATCGGCGTCGGCTACACCGTCGCTCCGGGCCTGACCCTGCAGGCCCAGTACGACTACTTCGACCTGGACGGCGAGACCTCGGCGCTCAGCGACAAGGGCAACGTCGTGCTCGTCCGTTCGGTCCTGGCGTTCTAATCGATCCTTCGATCGAACGTCCGGAAACGGAAAGAGAGGGCGGTGGCTTCGGCCACCGCTCTTTTTTTATGCCCGATCTTGTGCCTGCAGCGCGGGCAGGACGCCCAAAAGCTGGGCCGCAATTGCGCCAGAAAAGCAGCAAAGCCAGTTTTTTATTTCTTTTCAAAGAGTTAGCGGTGTGGTTTTCCCGCAACTGTGTTGCGGATGCGTGAAAGCACGTCAGTTTCCCCCTTGTCGGCCAAAGCAACTCGCGATTAAGTCATTCGCATAAGGACCCCGACCGGAAGGTCGCGACCGAAAAGACAACCGCCGCTCCCGGTCAAACGGGGCGTATGCACAAGGATGGACAATCCATGAAGCGCTCTCTCGTCATCGGCTGTGCAGCCGTCGCCCTCGCCGCCGGCTGCGGCACCGCCTCGGCCCAGTCCAAGTTCGACGTCATCATGGGCGGCGACGCCTTCTTCCAGGGCGCCTATGTCGACCAGGACAACGACGGCAACCTGCGCAAGACCGAGTTCGCCAACCGCTTCCGTCTGACCGTTACCCCAACGGCCAAGGCCGACAATGGTCTAGAATACGGCGCCCGCCTGCGTCTGCGCGCCTCCAACGGCACCAGCAACGCCCGCACCACCGATGCCGACCGCGCCTACATCTTCGTGAACGGCACCTTCGGTTCGGTTCAGGCCGGTGTCGTCAACGGCCCGTCGGACGACTCGGGCGTCATCGGCCCGAACGTCGACGGCATCTCTGGCAGCCCGGACGGCTGGTACGGCTCCTACTACGGCGTCACCTCGCTGCCGTATGTGACCGGCTCGCTGCGCAACCTCGAGTCGGGCGACGCCAGCACCAAGATCGTCTACTCGACCCCGAGCTTCGCCGGCTTCAAGCTGTCCGCCGCGTACACCCCGACCTACGGCAGCAGCAACACCGATGTGAACCGCCGCAAGAACGTCACCTACAACGACATGGGTGAAATCCAGGCCTACTATAAGGGCGCCTTCAGCGGCGTTGGCCTGGAAGCCAGCGTCGCCTATCAGTTCGCCCAGGCCCCGACCGGCTTCGAAGACCTGTCGTCGGTCCACACCGGCGCCACCATCTCCTACGGCGCCTTCGCTATCGGCGGCAGCTATGCCTTCAGCGGCGACAGCGGCTATCGCAAGGGCCACACCGGCGTTGACGACAACCAGGTCTGGCTGGTCGGTGCCCAGTACAGCCTGGGTCCGGTGATCCTGGCCGCCACCTACACCGACGCCAAGGGCGCCAATGTCGGTACCGGTGCCGCCACCGCCGCCGATTATGCCCGCGCCCACATCTATCAGGCCGGCGTGACCTACACCGTCGCCCCCGGCCTGACCACGGGCCTGGAGTACAGCTTCGTCGACAACAAGTCGGGCGGCATCAACAACGATGCCAACATCGTTCTGTGGGATACCCGCTTCGCTTTCTAAGAAGCAGGCTCCTGGCAGCAGACGCGAAGGCGGCGGAGAAATCCGCCGCCTCTTTTTTTGCCCCCTGGGTGTCATGTCCCCTTTTGCACACCGGTGCTCAGGACTACCAAGGAGCGCTCTCTGAAAGAATTACCCCTTCCGAGTGACAAAACGGTGATCGTCTTGCAAGCAGTCGCCAGAAAATCGCTAAATACTTAGTATATGAATTTACATGATCCGGGAGTACGTGTTTTTCCCGTCACTGTCCTCCGGATGCGGAGACTTCCGCCATCTCGGCCACTTGTCCGCCGGTGGGGGACGGGATTAAGTCTTGGAGCACAAGACACCGCTCGCGCCTCCCTCCGGTGGGGCGCATGCATGCAGGATGACACTCCATGAAGCGCTCTCTCGTCATCGGCTGTGCAGCCGTCGCCCTCGCCGCCGGCTGCGGCACCGCCTCGGCCCAGGCCAAGTTCGATATCCTGTTGGGTGGCGACGCCTATTTCCAGGGCGCCTACATCGACCAGGACAATGACACCGGGCTGCGCCAGACCGAGTTCGCCAACCGCTTCCGCCTCAACATCACCCCGACGGCCAAGGCCGACAACGGCCTGGAATATGGTGCCCGCCTGCGCCTGCGCGCCTCCGGCGGCACCGCCAACAACCGCAGCACCGACAGCGACCGCGCCTTCATCTTCGTGAACGGCGGCTTCGGCACGGTGCAGGCCGGCGTGATCAACGGCCTGTCGGACGAATACGGCATCATCGGCCCGAACGTCGAAGGCATCGAAGGCTCGCCCGACGCCCAGTACCTGAACTACTACGTGAACGCCAACGGCGCCCCCTATGTGCTGGGCAGCCTGCGCACGCTGGAGTCGGGCGACGCCAGCACCAAGATCGTCTACCTGACGCCGAGCTTCGCCGGGTTCCAGGTCGGCGCCGCCTACACCCCGGTGTACGGCAGCAGCAACACCGACGTGAACCGCCGCAAGAACAGCACCGCCTATCACGACATGGCCGAGGTCCAGGCCACCTACAAGGGCGAGTTCGGCGGTTTCGGCGTGGAGGCGAGCGCCGCCTACCAGTTCGCCAAGGCGGCCAGCGGGCTCGAGGACCTGTCCTCGGTCCATGTCGGCGCCAATGTGTCCTACGCCAACTTCAAGGTCGGCGGCAGCTACGCCTTCAGCGGCGACAGCGGTTATGCCACCGGCACCCGCGGCGTGGACGATCAGCAGGTGTGGATCGTCGGCGCCAACTACACGCTGGGTCCGGTGATCCTGGCCGCCACCTACACCGACGCCAAGGGCATCGACAGCAACTTCGCCGGGCTGAACTCCCGCGCCCATGTCTGGCAGGCCGGCGTGACCTACACCGTGGCGCCGGGTCTGACCACGGGCCTGGAATACAGCTATCTCGACAACAAGGTTGGCGGCGTGAACAACGACGCCAACATCGTCCTGTGGGACACCCGCTTCGCGTTCTGAGCGCGCGATCCCGAACGGCACAAACGCGAAAGGCGGCGGAGAAATCCGCCGCCTTTTCCGTCATTCCGAACCGCCCTATTTCTTCTGAGCGGATTTGGGCTGGTCGGCCTTGGCGTCCTTGGCCGCGGTATCGCACATCATGAACAGCACCGACGACTCCAGCGGCGTCCAGACCAGCAGGTAGCGCTCCTTGTTGCGGTCGGCGAGGAAGGCGAGGGTTTCCGGATCGGTCACGGACTTGGGGTGGACTTCCCCCAGCAGAAAGCCGAGACGGCCGTAATTCGCCATCGTTCCCTGGAAGATATAGTCCAGCCGCTCCTGGTCGTCCTTGGCGATTTCCCAGCCGAACTGTTCCTGCCGTACGCAACGGCGGCCATATTCGTCCAGGATCCGGTCCATGAAGCTGCGATAGGTGCCGTCGTCCGTCAGCGGAAAGGCGGGCTCGCTAAAGCGCACCTTGGTCATCGGCGAGCCGAGCATCAGCTTGGCCTTGCCATGCTTGGCGCCGGGCTTCGCCTGGGCTTCGGCTTTGGGCGTTGCGGTTTTTGGAGCCGGCTTGGCATGGTCTTCGGCGTGGGCGGGAGTGGCGACGGACCAGACGGCGACCGCGGCAGCAAGGAGGCCGGCAGGGGCCGCCGACCTCAGGACGGAGAGCAGGGAACGGAACGGACTCCGCATGCGGAGATCTCCTCGATGTGCAAAAACGATGACGATCCCCGCGCCGGCGGACCGGACGCAAAGGGCATGGTCGCTTGGGGCGCTTGCGTTTCCACGGACCGTCCGCTAACACGCCGCGGAAGCGCTGTACACCCGCAGCGACCGGATTGGGGGCGGCCATGACGACGACGCAGGGCACTGGCAGAGATACGCAAACCGGCGCCGAAGCAGGCGGTTCCGCCGGCGCGGACAGCGTGGCGGGACGGCTCGACTCGGTGCGCCGCGCCATTGCGGAAACCGCATCGGCCTGCGGGCGCGGCGACGGCTCGGTGACGCTGGTCGCCGTGTCGAAGACCCATCCGGCCGCAGCGGTGGAGGAGGCGCTTGCCGTCGGCCAGCGCGTGTTCGGCGAGAACCGGGTGCAGGAGGCCAAGGCCAAGTTCCCGGCGCTGAAGGAGCGTTTCCCGGAGTTGGAACTGCACCTGATCGGCCCGCTGCAGACCAACAAGGTCAAGGACGCCGTCGCCCTGTTCGACGTGATCCAGACGCTGGACCGCCCGAAACTGGCCGAGGCGCTGGCGGAGGAGATGGCGAAATCCGGCCGCCGCCCGCGCTGCCTGATCGAGGTCAACACCGGCGAGGAACCGCAGAAGGCCGGCATCGCCCCGGCGGAGGTGGAGGCCTTCCTGGCCGACTGCCGCGACCGGCTGGGGCTGCCCGTCACCGGGCTGATGTGCATCCCGCCAGTGGACGAGGAGCCGGCGATGCATTTCGCCCTGCTGGCGGAGATGGCCCGCCGACTGGGTCTGTCGGAAATCAGCATGGGCATGAGCGGCGATTACGAGACCGCGGTCCGCTTCGGCGCCACCTATGTGCGGGTCGGCACGGCGATTTTCGGCGCGCGCCCCTACCCTGCCCAGTAAAAGCGGGCCCAGCAAACAGCGGCTTCATCAAACGGCCGGGCCGGCGACGCTCAACGCGCTTCCCGGCCCGCAATCCTTCAGCAGGCGCAGCATGTCGTCGGGCGCCAGCGCGACGCAGCCGGCGGTCGGCGCGCGGTCCGGGCGGACGAGGTGCAGGAACACGGCACTGCCCATCCCCGGCACCACAGGGTCGTCATTGTGCCCCATCACCACCACGACGTCGTAGACGTGATCGTCCCGCCACATCTCCTCGTGGCTGGCGGGATAGGGCCGGACGACCGGACGGTTGTAGGCGGGATCCTCCGGCGCGTCGCACCAGCCGTCCTGCTCGGCGATAGGCTGGAGCGGCAGCGCGGTCTCCGGCGGAGGCAGGCGGTCGGCACGCCATAGCACGCGGCGCAGCGGGAAGCGGCCGACGGGGGTGGCGCCGTCGCCCTCCCGCTTGTCGGTACGGACGCCGCCGCGGCCCAGCACGCAGTGCACCTCGCCGCCCGGCCAACGCAGCCGGCCGGTGGTGACCGGTCCGCCTTCATTGCCGCCATCGTGGCAGCCGGCATCCGGCGTCACGGTGATCTCGACGGTCATCCCGACACCCGCGTGGTGCCGCTCGCGGCACCCTGGGCCGCCTTGCGCGACTGCTCATACTTGGCGAGGTTGCGCATCATCGTCTCCGACAGCATGTCCGGCGCGACCGGAGCCGGGCCGGCGGCGGGGGCCGCTTCGGCCGGCTGGCTGGCTGGCTGGCCGCCATTGGCCGCCGTCGCACCGGCGGTGCGCGCGTTGGCGGTCACCGCCCCGGGAACCGGCGCCGCATAGCGGGGCACGCTGTGCTTCGCCAGCGAGGAGCTGGCCAGCGGCGTGTCGCGCGCCGGCATCTTGCTGGGGTGTGGAGCCGCCCCGGCCGCGAGCTGCGCAGTCAAAACCGGCGAGGCATCAGCGGATTTGGCGGCGGAGGTGGCGGCCGCAAGCCGGACCGGCTGCCCGGCAGCGGGCTGCGGCTGCGCCGACCCAAGATCGGCGGGCTTGGCGGCGGCCAGCGCGGCGGCAAGTCCGCCGGCGGGCACCTGCTGCGGTTGCTGCGGCTCCGCGGGGGAGCCGGACGCCGCCGGCCCCCCCGAGGCGTCCGCGACGGCCGTGGAGGCGGCGGGATGGTCACCGTCCCCAAAGCCGAGCGAGGTCATGACCGTTTGACCGACATCCTGCCCCGTCGCCTGTTCGACCACCGCGTTGGCGATGGAGGCCATGCCACCGATCACGCCGCCATACAGCATGTCGCCCATGATCCGCATGGACGGCTGGATGGTGTCGCCGGTGATCTCGCGATAGATGGTGCTGACGATCGGGATGTGCTGCAGCGGGTTGATGATGTCCAGGAAGTCCCAGAAGGACATGTCGCCCCGGATTTCCACCGGCCCGCCGTTGTGGCCGTCGCTGATGACCGGCGACGCCTTTTCGCGCGGCACCGGACGCTGGACGGCGCTGCTGTCGATTGTGGTGGCGTCGATGGCCATGGGCGGTCTCCCGGCTCGGTGGTCACGACAGGTACAGCAAGCGGCGTGCCAAACCGGGGCGCCCGATCCGAACCGGATTCG
The DNA here is from genome assembly GCA_965650625.1 of uncultured Azospirillum sp. Taxonomy (GTDB): domain Bacteria; phylum Pseudomonadota; class Alphaproteobacteria; order Azospirillales; family Azospirillaceae; genus Azospirillum. The sequence continues at coordinate 17,332 of CBFGPE010000013.1, forward strand.
ACCGATTCGGGAGGATCCGGACGGTCAGCACCCGGAATCCGATTCCCAGCGAAGTCTGGCCGGCCAAAAACCGGCAAGAACTGCCGGGCCGGCATGGCGATTCCTGCCCCGCCGGCCCCAGCCCTTCGCCCCGGCCGTTCGCTCAGAACATATGGCCGCTGCGATCCGCCTTGGTGCGGAGATAAGCCTCGTTGTGGCCGTTGGCCGGGAAGATGTGGGCCACCCGCTCCACCACCGCGATGCCGCAGCGGGCGAGCTGGCGCAGCTTTTCCGGGTTGTTGGTCATCAGCCGCACGGACTCGAAGCCAAGCTGCCGCAGCATCTCCGCCGCCGGCAGATAGACGCGCTCGTCCGCTTCGAAGCCGAGGATCTCGTTGGCGTCCACCGTGTCGAAACCGCGATCCTGGATGCGGTAGGCGCGCAGCTTGTTGACCAGCCCGATGCCGCGCCCCTCCTGCGCCAGATACAGCAGCACGCCGCTGCCCTGGCGGGCGATCTCGGCGATGGCGCCGCGCAGCTGGTCGCCGCAGTCACAGCGCAGCGACCCCAGCAGATCGCCGGTGAAGCATTCCGAATGCAGGCGGGCCAGCACCGGCTGCTGCGGATCGGGGTCGCCGATGACGATGGCCAGATGCTCCGGTCCGCCGTCGGCCGGGCGGAAGGCGTAGATGCGCGTGTTTTCCGACCCGACCAGCGGCACCCGCGCGTCGGCGACGCGGCGCAGGGTCCGCACCACATGGACCCGGTAATCGGCGACGTCCGACGCCCGCACCAGCAGCAGGTCATGCTCCGCCGCCCACTCCGCCGCACTCTTCGGGGCCGGGGACGGCAGGTCGGCGGTGATGGCGGCGGGCAGCAGGCGGGCCAGCCGGGCGAGGTCCACCGCCGCGGCCTCGCGGCTGCCGGGACAGGCCTCGACGGCGGCCAAGCCGGCCGGGAGCGCGTCCTGGGCCTGCGGATGCTGTTCGGGATCGGCCAGCGCATGGGCCTGGTCGGCGGTCAGCCCGCCGGGCCGGTCGAGCGTCATGGCGCCGAACGCCTCCGCCGCGGCGCCGGGCGCCTGATCGTCGGTGATGTCGCTCACCGGCTGCGCCACGGCAGCCGCGGCCAGCCCCAACACCACGGCGCGGCGGCGGGTGACCACCAGCCGCGGGGTGCCGCCGGTCAGCGCCTTCAGCCGCTCCACGGCGTCGAGCGCCACCGACTCCACCGACACCGCGGCGCCGACCGTGCCGTCGGCGGTCTCGATCGCCACCACCTCGCCCCGGCGCAGGGCGGCCAGCGCCCGGTCGACGGCGCGCACGGCGGCCTCGTCGATGGGCGCCGCCGCGGCGGCTGCCGCGGGCGTGGACAGGGTGACCGTGGTGGTGGCGGAGGAGCGTTCGGCTTGCATCGTCAGCGGCTTTGCGTAGCGGGTGCGCCGGATACGGCGCGTAAAACGGGACATGGTGCGTTCGGCGGGCGAAGCAAAGCGCAGGTGGCGCGCCCCTGTCCAGCAATTCCCGCGCGCCACACCGTTGCCGGAGACACAACGATCCGGCTAGCCTGCCCGGCGCAGAGACCATCCCGGGCCGCCGGCCGGGCGGAGTCGGCACCTCCAACGGGCCGCTCCGCCGCCGGGACCATGGGCGCTAGGATGGCGGCTGCAGCCCTTCAACCGGGAGCCTTTCCCCCGTGACCACCCTTTCGACGCCCGCCGATCCGACCGCGTCCGCGCATCTGGTGATGCCGGCCGATCTTGCCGCCGACGCCCATGCCGACGCCTATGCCCGCCGCATGGCCGAGGCCCTGCGCGCCGCCGGGGCCGGCATCATGCTCCACGCTCTGCCCGGCCCGCACCCGCAGGTCGACCCGTCGGCGATCCTGGCGGCCGACGTCGCGCTGTCGCGGCTGCCCGACGGCGCGCCGGTCCTGCTGGACGGCAACGCCCTGCCCAACCTCGCCGCCAGCCTGCCGGCCGATAGCCGGCGCCTGCGCTTCACCGCGCTGATCGAACGCCTGCACTGGACCGAGCCGGGTCTGGCCGCCGAGGAGGCCGCCGCGCGCCGCAACCTGGAACAGGGCGCGCTGGCGCTGATGCGCCATGTCGCGGTGCCGGACGAAACCGTCGCCGCCACCCTGCGGGACCTCGGCGTACGGCCCGAGCGGATCGTCCTCGCCGCCGCCGACGCGGGTGGGGCGGCGGCGCTGCTGGCTGTCCTGTAGAAGGCCCATCTGGAAGGCGCATCCGCTTCGCCACAAGCCATCACGACAATCCACCGGCGCCATGCTACTAAGGCGCCGCCCCCGGCTCTGCCGACGGTGGCCCCCGACTTCCGACTTCGTGCCGCGGACCATGACCATCGCAAAGCGCATCCTCCTGGTCGACGACGACACCGCCCTGCGCCAGTCTCTGGCCGAACAGCTTCGCCTGCTGGAGGAGCTTGAGACGGAGGAGGCCGGCGACGGCGCCGGCGCGCTGAACGCGATCCGCAAGGCGGGCGAAGCCGGAACCGGCTTCTCCGCCGTCCTGCTCGACGTCGGACTGCCGGACATGGACGGGCGCGACGTCTGCAAGCTGCTGCGGCGCGAGGGGGTGCGCTGCCCCATCATCATGCTGACCGCGTCGGCCAGCGACGCCGACACCATCCTGGGGCTGGAATCCGGCGCCAGCGACTATGTGACCAAGCCCTTCCGCCTGGGGGTGCTGATCGCCCGGCTGCGCGCCCAGCTGCGCCAGTTCGAGCAGACGGAGGACGCGGTCTTCGCCATCGGCCCCTACAGCTTCCGCCCCGGCGCCAAGCTGCTGCTGGAGGAGGCCACCAACCGCAAGATCCGCCTGACCGAGAAGGAAACGGCGATCCTGAAATACCTGTACCGGGCCGGCGATCTGGTGGTCGGGCGCGAAACCCTGCTGGGCGAGGTCTGGGGCTACAACGCGGCGGTCACCACCCACACGCTGGAGACCCACGTCTACCGCCTGCGCCAGAAGATCGAGGCCGATCCGTCCAACGCCCGCATCCTGGTGACGGAACCCGGCGGCTACCGGCTGGTGCCCTGAGCCGCCAGATCAGCCTTCCAATCAGCGCCGGCCGACCGAGGCCAGTTCGCGGCGGCTGCCCCGTTCGGCGATGGTGACCTCGCCGGCGAAGCCGAGCCAGCGGTGACGCCCGCCCGTCTGGGGATTGGTTGGATGCCTGCCCAGCCGGGCCGCGCCGAGGCCGCAGGCCGAAGGTCCGACCCATAGGCCGCGCCCGCGCGGCACCACCGGCAGCAGCCGCAGCTTGCGGCCGACGATGGCCATCCGGCGGCGCCAGTGGCCGACGTCGTGCGGCGACACGCCGACCCGCCGGGCGATCTCGCGGTCGGACAGCAGCGCGCTGCCGGGGTCCTGCAGCAGGTCCAGCACCGCGCGGCGCTTGTCGCTGTCGGCATGGCGGGAGTGCTTGCGCTCCAGCGCCTTGCCCATGTCCCACAGCTTTTCCGCCGTCTCGCGCGCCAGGGTGCGCCAGCGGTCGGCCTCCTCGCGCTGGCGGTCGGCGTCGCCCGCCGCCTTGTCCAGCTGCCGCCGCAGGGTGGCGAGTTCCAGTTCCAGGTCCTTCACCTGCCGGCGCAGGCCGCGGACGAGTTCGTCCGGCGGCGGCGGCGGGGCCGGAGCAGCGGCGGGTTCGGCAGGCTGGGCGGCGGGCGGCGGCTCGGCGGCGGGCGGCACCGGCGTGCGGGCGCGCTCCGCCAGATCGCGGAAGGACAGGCCGGCGCGGGACAGCATGATGCGGGCGGCGCGCAGGGCGGACAGCGCCTCGCCCTGATGCTCCGACTCGGCCATGGCGAGGACTTTGGCGAGCTTGTCAGGATCCATCCGCGTCGGGTTCCGCCGGAGCCGGTCCCCACCCGCGCGGGGACCCTTTGAGAGTCATGCCGCGCAATGCGCGACCGGCCCCAACCTACCACATCTTATGGGTTTGGACAGATGCCCTTCGTAGGGTGTCGACTCGCGCTGCGGCCTGTTCGGATTTGCTAGACTTGGGCAAGCGGGGCCGCCACGATGGCGCCGTCATGACCGTTCGCCCGACCATCAATCCCGCGCAACCGCCCGCTCCTGAAGAGCCCGGCGGCGGGTCTCCCTTCATCGTGCGCTTCTGGGGCGTGCGCGGCAGCATCGCGTCGCCCGGACCAGCCACCGTGCGCTATGGCGGCAACACCGCCTGCATCGAGGTGCGCTGCGGCGGCGCCCACATCGTCTTCGACTGCGGCACCGGCATCCGGCCGCTGGGCGAGTCGCTGGCGCGCGACGGCGGGCCGGTCGACATCGACCTGCTGCTGACCCACAGCCATCTCGACCATATCAGCGGCCTGCCCTTCTTCGCGCCGGCCTTCGATCCGGCCAGCCGGCTGCGGCTGTGGTCCGGCCATCTGCCGCCGGAGCGGCCCTTCCGCACCGTGCTGGCCGACATGATGACGGCGCCGCTGTTCCCGGTGCCGGTCGAGATCTTCCGGGCCGACTGCCAGTTCCGCGATTTCCAGGCCGGCCAGACGCTGGACCTGGCGGCGGGCGTCCCGGGGGGCGTCGTGGTGCGCACCTGCCGCCTGAACCATCCCGACGGCGCCACCGGCTACCGGGTGGAGCATGGCGGCCGCAGCCTGTGCGTCCTGACCGACACCGAGCATCCGGCCGAAGGACGCGACCCGGTGATCCTGGACCTGCTGCGCGGTGCCGACGTGATGGTGTATGACAGCACCTACACCGACGCCGAATACCCGGCGCGCGTCGGCTGGGGCCATTCGACCTGGCAGGAATGCCTGCGTCTGGCCGAGGCCGCCGGAGTCGGCCGCGCGGTGATCTTCCACCACGACCCGGCCCGCACCGACGACGCGCTGGACGCCATCGCGGCGGAGGCGGCGGCGATGCGCCCCGGGTCACTGGTGGCCTGGGAAGGGATGGAGCTGTCCCTGTAGGACCAGCGCCATCCGTACCGGTTGAATCCCGAATAATCGGTTCCACTGACCAAAAGCGCTTGTGCGTGTTCATTACGCCACAGGTTGCTTTGTCACACTGGCCTCCTGTGACAATCTTGGTATTAGATCGGCGTGCAACCCCGCCACGATTGGGGCGGGCGGGGTCGTTGAGGCGTGCAAAGCTTGGGGGGAAAAGCGATGCGCATGACCGGTCGTGCCTTGGGTATTCTCGCCGTGCTGACCGTCGCGACGCAGCTTGGCGGCTGCGCCACCGCGCCGCCGCTGGAAAGCGCCAGGCTGGACGGCGAACCGCGCAGCGTGGTCCTGCAGCATCCCGCCAGCGGCGAGACGGCGTCCGTCACCTACTGGCGCCCCGGTGACGGGTATGACCCGGCCGCAATGCGCGAGATCGACGTCCTGTTCCGCGACCGCCGCAGCGACGAGGTGATCCCGGTCGATCCGGCCCTGGTCGATATGCTGGTGGAGCTGCGCCAGCGCGTCGGCGCGCCGGCGGAGTCGCCGATCCGCATCACGTCGGGCTACCGGTCGAGCGCAACCAATGCCAGCCTCGCCCGGACGAACCCGAACGTCGCCGAGAACTCCTATCACATGCGCGGTCAGGCGGCGGACTTCTCCATCGCCGGCATCCCGCCCGCGCGGCTGGCGGAGGAAGCGGCGGCGATGCAACGCGGCGGCTACGCCATGTACGCCCACACCGGCCATGTCCATGTCGACACCGGCCCCTTCCGCACCTGGACGCCGAAGACCGGCGAACCGCGCGCGCCGCAGATCCTGGAGGCGCAGGCCCGTGCCCGCGCCAGGGCTCAGGCGCTCGCCATGAAGCATGGCGGCGGCAAGGGCCGCGTGCAGGTGGCCGAGGCGGCGGCCAAGGCGGTCAAGCCGGGCAAGTCGCCGGCGAAGCCCGCCAAGGCTCCGGCGAAGTCCGCCGTCCGGGCGGCGGCCCCCGATCTGTCGCGCGTCCGCGTGGCGCTGGCCCAGGTGAAGGAAATGCCGGTGCAGAAGCCGGCGAAACGCTAGGGTCCGGGCGCAGTCCCGTCCCCCGCGCACCGGTACCGTCATGACCACCCTGCTGATCCTCCGCCACGGCCCGACCGCCTGGAACGCCGAAGGGCGCATCCAGGGCAGCATCGACGAGCCGCTGTCCGACGCCGGCCGCGCACGGGTTGCCCGCTATCGCCTGCCGCCCGAGTCGGCCGGTCTGCGCTGGGTCGCCAGCCCGAAGCGCCGAGCCTGGGAGACCGCGACCCTGCTCGGCCTCGATCCCACGCCGGAGCCGCGGATCGTCGAAATGGATTGGGGCGAGTGGGAAGGCAACCGCACCGAGGACCTGCGCGCCGACGGCCGCATGCCGGCCCGCCACGACCGGCTGGGGCTGGACTTCGAGGCGCCCGGCGGTGAAAGCCCGCGCGAGGTGCAGGCCCGTCTGCGCTCCTGGCTCGCCGATCTGGCGGTGGAGGGGCGTCCGACCGGCGCCGTCGCCCACAACGGCATCCTGCGCGCACTCTATTCGCTCGCCACCGGCTGGGACATGCGCGACGACCCGGCGGAGGAACTGCGCAACGGCTGCGCCCACCTGTTCCGCATCACGCAAGACGGCGCGCCGGAACTGGTGCGGCTGAACATCAGCCTGCTGGAGTAAGGGGGCACGACGGCCCCCTCCCCCATCAAACGTTCAAATTTCAAACATCCAGATCGACGATCACCGGCACATGGTCCGACGGCTTGGGCTCCCAGCCGCGGGCGTCGCGCAGCACCTTGATGCCGGTCAGCGCCCCTTCCAGCGGCGGGGTCACCCAGATGTGGTCCAAGCGCCGGCCGCGGTTGGAGGCGGCCCAGTCCTTCGCCCGGTAGCTCCACCAGGTGTAGAGCTTCTCCTCCGGCGGAACGAAGCGGCGCAGGGCGTCGACCCAGCCGGCGGACGCCTGCATCGCCCCGAGCTTTTCCACCTCGATCGGCGTGTGTGAGACCACCGACAGCAATTCCTTGTGGCTCCAGACGTCCTGTTCCAGCGGCGCGATGTTCAGGTCGCCGACCAGCACCATCGGCCGGTCGGACCGCCGCTCCGTGCCCAGCCAGTGGGTCATCTCGTCGAGGAACTGGAGCTTGTGGGCGAACTTGTCGTTCACCGCCGGGTCGGGGATGTCGCCGCCGGCGGGGATGTAGACGCAATGCAGCTCGATCCCGCCCGGCAGATGGGCCAGCGCGTGGCGGCAGTCCTGCTTGCCGCACCAGTGCTGGACGTCCTGCGACTCGAAGGGCAGGCGCGACAGGATGGCGACGCCGTTGTAGCTCTTCATCCCGTGGATGTGGGCGTGGACATAGCCGCGCTCCGCCAGCGGGCCGAGCGGGAAGTCGGCGTCCACCACCTTGGTTTCCTGCAGGCAGATCACGTCCGGCTGCTCCTCCTCCATCAGGCGGAGGAGGAGGTCCAGACGCATGCGGACCGAATTGATGTTCCAGGTCGCGATGCGCATTGCCGGCGGCTCAGGCGATGGTCAGGGTCAGGGTGCCGACGCCTTCGACCGCGCCGGTCAGCACGTCGCCGGCCACCACCGCGCCGACGCCCTCCGGCGTGCCGGTGTAGATCAGGTCGCCCGGCTGCAGCTCGACCAACCCGGACAGGTAGGAGATCGTCTCCGCCACCGACCAGATCAGGTCGGACAGGTCGCCCTTCTGCCGCGGCGCGCCGTTCACCTCCAGGGTGACCGCGCCCTTGGCCGGATGGCCGATGTCAGCGGCGGTGCGGATCTCGGAACAGGGCGCCGACTGGTCGAAGCCCTTGCCCATGTCCCAGGGCTTGCCCTCCTTCTTGGCGGCGTTCTGCAGGTCGCGCCGGGTCATGTCGAGCCCGACGGCATAGCCGAACACATGGTCCAGAGCGCGGTCGACCGGAATGTCGCGCCCGCCGGTGCCAATCGCCACCACCAGCTCGATCTCGTGATGCAGGTTGGCGGTCTTCGGCGGATAGGGGATGGTGGCGCCGTCGGCGACGATGGCGTCGGCCGGCTTCATGAAGAAGAAGGGCGGCTCGCGGTCGGGATCGGCGCCCATCTCGCGCGCATGGGCGGCATAATTGCGGCCGACGCAATAGATGCGGCGCACCGGAAACGGATCGCCGCCCGCGACGGGGACGGCCGGCTGGGACCACAGGGGAATGGCGAAGGCCATAGCATCGGCTCTCTGGTTGGAACGCTTACCCACAGCTAACCCGAAAGCCGCCAACGGACCAAGCGTCCAACCATCCGCCCTGCCCTGCAAATCGTTCCCGCGTTCCAGACAGGGGTCGGCCAAAAACGAAGACGCCCGGTCTGGGGGGGACCGGGCGTCGGAAGCTCCGATTCGGGAACCCGCGCGCGGCAGGGGAAACCGCTGGGCGGGCGATCGGCGTCAAATCGGCGTCGATCACTTCTTGACTCTTCAAGATGGAATTTGTACGCCCCCTCACCAATACGTTTCACGCATATCTGATATGCGTCAGCCTTCCGCTGTGCGGTTCTTGCTGACAAACGAAAGCCTTGCCCGCATTTTATCCGTTCATCCGATAATTCATCCAAAATATGGCATCCACGGTGACTGACAACGAGCGTTCCACCCCCGCCGACCGGCGGTCGCGTCTGCGGCCCGGCAAGAACGGCAAGCTCGCCCTTGGCCCCCTTCCGGAGCTGGTGGGTTACAACCTGCGCAAGGCTCAGGTTGCGGTGTTCCAGAGCTTTCAGAATGCGGTCGCTCCGCATGACATCACGCCCGGCCAGTTCGGCGTGCTGATCATGATCCGGGAGAACGAGGGCCTGTCGCAGTCCGACCTGGGCACGGCGGTCGGCATCGACCGGTCGACCATGGTCGCTGTGATCGACCGTCTCGAGTCGCGCGGCCTCGTCGTGCGCGCGCCCTCGCCCAACGACCGCCGCTCCTACGCGCTGCGCCTGTCGCCGGAAGGCCAGACGCTGATGGACGACCTGATCCCGCGCGTCCAGGCGCACGACCAGGGCATGGTCAAGGACCTGTCCCCGGAAGAGCAGGCGCAGTTCATCGACTTCCTGCGCCGCGTGTCGCGGTCGAAGTAAGGGGCGCCGCCCCTTCCGTTCCAGGCACCGGAAACGACTGACAGCCCGCCCCGCACCGGCAATCGCCGAATGCGGGGCGGGCTTTTCTATTTGGGCGGGGCGGGAGAGGGATTCCTTGCCATCGTCGCCGAAGGTCTTGGTCGGGCAAAGCTTTTGCCGCCGTAGCCTTCCAACCGAGGCTCGCTTGAAGCAACAGGCGATGCTCGCATCATTTTTACAATCCCGCGGCAAGAAAGCGTCTTGCCAAGCGATCACATCTATCGCACACCATAAATACGTGTGAGAACTAACGCGCTGACCATTTTTTATATTTTCAACAAATCCAACGCTACCATCAAGAACGGTGCGCACCATGACGTCAACCCCCAGCAACCAAGTGGGTTTCGACGCGCTGAGCTACCTCGCCGCGAACCCCGACCTGATCCGGGCCTTCGGCATCGACACCACCGCAGCGGCGCAGCATTTCTCCACCTACGGATCCGCCGAAGGCCGCTCGACCACGTTCGACGCCTTGAGCTACGAAGCCGCCAATCCCGACCTCTCGGCAGCATTCGGCACCGACACCGCTGCCGCCACGCGGCACTACATCGAATTCGGCTTCAAGGAAGGGCGGTCGACCGCGTTCGACGCCTTGAGCTACACGGCCGCCAACCCCGACCTTCTGGCGGCCTTCGGCACCGACACCGTCGCCGCCACGCGGCACTACATCGAATTCGGGCAGCGCGAGGGCCGCAACACCTATTTCAACGCCGCCGGCTATCTGTCCGCGAATGCCGACCTGCGGGCGGCCTTCGGCACCGACATGGCCGCCGCACAACGCCACTATATCCAGAACGGCTTCCACGAGGGACGGACGATCCCGGTGGACGACTATGCCGAGAACACCACGACGATTGGCCGCGTCAGCAGCGGGACCGCCGCCACCGGCATGATCGAGCGGGCCTACGACGTCGATTGGTTCAGGACAACGCTGAATGCGGGCACGACCTACACGCTTTCGGTGAGCTTTCCCGGCAAGGGCACCCACGACTTCGCGCTCATCGACGGACGCGGCACCATCCTGGCGAGCGACGGCGACCGGGACGGCGACGGCGTCCACACGGTCACCTACACGCCTGGCACGAGCGGCTCCGTCTACGCGGCGGTGAGCGGCTTCACCACCGGACGCTATTCGATCTCCATGACCGGCGGCGACGTCACGAACACGACGACGACGACCACCACAACAACGACCACGACGACGACCGTCACCACCACCACCCCGGTCACGCTGTCGGATGATTTCTCCAACAACGTCTGGACCACGGGGCGGCTTACGGTCGGCGGCACCGCCAGCGGCGTGGTGGAGAAGGATTTCGACAAGGATTGGTTCGCCGTGACGCTGGAGCGGGGATCGGTGTACCGGTTCGGCACCAGCGTCAGCACCGGCAACTCGCGTCCGACGCTCAGGCTCTATGACGCCGAGGGCTATCGGATGACCACACGGTCCTACATGCCGGGCGGGGAAAGCATGACATCCACGCCGGAAATCACGGTGGCGACGACCGGCACCTATTACCTGGAACATGATTTCGTGCTCGGACCCGGCGCCAGGGATGCGGTTCCCTACACGGTCTGGGCGCAGAGGGTGGCGATCGATTCCGCGTTTTCCGACGAGTTCGGCAATTCGCCGGGCACGGCCGGGCGGATGTCGGTCGGCGAGACGATCACGGGCGCCATCAACCAGACTTGGGACGAGGATTACATCGCCGTGTCCCTGCAGCAGGGCCACAGCTACACATTCGACGTGACCACGCCGGGTCAGGCTTTCAACTTGGCGATCAATGACGCACTCGGCAATGACGGCTGGCTGGGACCGGCGGACGACAACACCGGCATCTACTATTACACCTCCAGCGGCGGCCATCGATTCTACAGCTATACCGCCAACAAGACCGAAACCTACCGCATCAAGCTGTCGGGCAACGATGTCGGCCCCTACTCCCTCAAGGCCACCGACAACGGCATGGTCGACGACATCGCCAACGACGCGAGCACGACCGCGCGTCTGGCGGTCGGCGGCAGCGCCACGGGGCACATCGATTACCGCCCGACCGGCGGTTCCTCGAACGGGGACAGCGACTGGTTTGCGGTGTCGCTCCAGGCCGGCCAGACCTATGAATTCGACCTCAGGAGGGACGGCGACGGCGCCGGCCTGATCCTGCGCGATCAGCAGGGCAGAGCCGTGTCCGGCGGAACCAGCGTCGATTTCTGGAACTATACCTGGGGCAACGACAAACTGCTCTTCACCGCGACACAGTCCGGCACCCACTACCTCACGGTCAATGCGCTGATGGCCGGAACCGGGACGGATCTGGCCGGCTACACGGTCAGCGCCCGGCTGAGCGGCGGATCGGCCATGGCATCGCTGGCCGGGTTCCCCGGCTGACCGCCACGCCGCGGTGCCCGCCCGTCCAGGCGCGCCGCGGCCCGGTCGGTGCCAGGGACCCGTCCCTGGAAGAGCAGGCACCGGAAAAGACTGACAGCCCGCACCGCACCGGCAATCGCCGGATGGGGGGCGGGCTTTTCTATGGCGTGGCGAGTTGACCCGGAACGCCCTTTTGCCAAAACGAAGAGAGTGACTGACCCAACCGGGGGCCTGATTTCAGGCTTCAGTCGACTTCGTTGGCAGTCAGGAACATCGCCTTTGAAAGGGCGGCAAAGAACTGCTGGTAAGGCTCCGCATCCGATACCGCGACCAGATTGTATTGCGCGCTCGCGCGCACCGACATTTGGGTTTTGCCGCGCGGGCGAACGGTAACCGTCATGCGCATGGCATAGCCGGACAGCTTGGTTCCGCTGATGATCCCCAACTGCTCATCGGCCTTATCGATGACGAAGCCCAGATCCTGAAGACTGCTGATTACCGTACGGATCGTCAGGTTGCGGTCACTTGTGTCGAATGCACGCGTCTGGATCGCACGCAGTTCGACCTGGCTCTTGTCAACAGCCATCACCTGTTGCTTCGAGTCCGTTTGACACCCGCCGAGCGGAAGAAATGCCAGGGTGAGTGCCATGGCCAAGCCGCGGACCGACAGAGTGCGGCAATTGGGCATGCTCATATCTGGTGCGCCTCAAGGAAAACGGATTGTGAAAGCTTTTCGAAGAATTGCTGATGGATTTCGGGCTTGTCGATCGTCTCGACTCGCGAGACTTGGTTCTTCGTGTTCCAGATTACGCGCTGGAATGTCGCGCGGACGACGATGCCGCTCCGATCGGCCGTAGGGCGCGTCACAATGGAGATCCTGATTTTCTGATTGGCGTCCCACACCGGATCAGCACGTCCTCCCATGGCCGCGACCAGGAGAGCAAAAAAGACTTGTCCGGCAACCTGCCCCGATTCGACCGCATCGCGATCCTTGGAAGCGACGATCAGCCCGGCCTTGAGGTTGGTCTCCTCGGTGGTAAACCCCAGGTCCTGCAACACGCCGGCAGATGCCGCGAGGATCGCTTGTTCATCGGCCGTGTCGAAACGCCGGGTTTGCATCTGACGCTGCCCAAGGCTCTCAGCCGCCAGGGTGAGCGCAGCGGCCTGCTGCTGCGCTCCCGGAGTCTGCTGGCAGCCTGCCAACGCCGTTAGGATCAGGGCGGATACGACAACCCGGCATTTCATGCTGCAGCTCCCGTCAGAAGCTGCTGGAGCGGTACGAGAAATCGCGGACCCGGCTGTTCTCGTCGAACTTGACGATCACCGTCAACGTCCGCTGTGAGGTGCTGCGCGCGCCCGCGGCGCCGCTGACGCCAGCGCCGCCCAAGGCGCCGCCGATGCCGGCACCGATCGGGCCACCGCCCAGAATCAATGCGTTCACTCCGCCGCTGCTGGAAGAGTACGCGGTTTCCGTCGAGATCTTGTCATAGACCCAGTTCTCGCGCCGACGGTCATCCGTCGTCACCATGTTGGGCGAACCAAGCACCTCCACGACTTCGGCACTCGTCATGCCGATGCGGATCTCGCGCTGCACCTTGCCGACGGTCAGGCGATCGCCATCCTGCGCCTGACGGACGGCCGCAGCATGCTCTCCCGCCGTCTGGCAACCGGCGAGCAGCACCGAGGCAAGCCCCATCGCGGCCAATGAGAAATTCTTGAAGAGCATGGAAAGACCTCGATCTGAATAGGATTACGGCTTGGCAGTCGTTTTCGATGCAGCGTCCGGCACCCGCGGAACATCCTCTTCACTTCCCAGTTCCATGGCAGTCAGGAACATTGCCTTGGACAGGGGTTCAAAGAACAAGTCCTTGTAAAAGGCCGGATCGTCCACCTGACTTTCCATTCCAGGATTCATGACCAAGGCATTGGAGCGCACGATCATGCGCGAAGGACCACGCGGATAAACCGTGGCGGTCATGCGGAGCTTGGCCAGCTTGGTTGCCGACACCGTTCCGGCAGCCGGCTCGACCTTGTCGATCCCATAGCCAAGATCCTGGAAGGTGGCGATCACCGTTCGCAGGGTCTTGTTCTGATCGGAGGTTTCGAAGGCGCGCGCCTGCATGGCCCTCAACTCGACAGGGCTTTTCTTGCTGAGCACGACCTGCGACTGATTGTTGGTCTGGCAAGCTGCGACGGTAAGCGCCATAGCGCCGAAGATCGCAAAGCGGATGCTCTTGCTCAGTGTCATATCTTGTGAGCCTCAAGGAACGCGCTGGCGGAGAGCTTTTCAAAGAACTCCTGGTAGAGTTGCGGTTCCATCAGCAACTCCGCCTTCCAGGCGTGCCCATGATTATTGACGAGGATTCGGTCGAAAGTGGTGCGCACTTCGGTCTGGCGGCCGCCCGACACCGGGTTGGCAATAAACGTGACCCGAATGGTCTGTTCCTGGTCCCAGGTGGGATTGTTTGCCACGCCGAGGAGAGCCATTGCGATCGTCAGGCCGATCTGTGCCGCGACCTGCCCACCCTCTTCCGCATTCCTTTGCTTGGATGCGACCACCACGCCGACATCGCTCGACGCCTCGGAAATGGTGAAGCCAAGATCCTGAAGGGTCTGGGTTCCCGCCTCGAGCAGAAGCTTCTCGTTCTCGCTGTCGAAACGGCGCGTCTGGAGCGCGCGCATTTCAAGCGCCTTCTCCGGCGGCTTGCCGACGGTTTTCGCCACGTCATTCATTGTCTGGCATGCTGACAGCACACCAGCAGCAAGGATGGCCGCAGCCAATCCAATGTGTACACGCACGCGAACCTCGACAGCACATCTAAACCATAGATCCATAAAACCGAAAGTAGGGTTTTGTTGCAAGAGGAAACATATACGGATTAATTCGTTCGATTCCGAGCCGTGTTGGTTGTTCCGGCGACAGTTGGATTATTGGGCAAGACCGCGACTGCGTCGTTGACGCATCCACCCACGACATCCGGGCGCAATTCTACCGCCAGTCACGGATTTGGCGTGCCGCTCCCGGCGTCTCCGGCCGAAGAAACGGGAATAAGGCAAACTGTGGAGAAAAGAAAAAGGCCAGAGCGGATTTTCTGAGAAAATCAACGCTCTGGCCTGAATTCGTGGCGGAGGGAGAGGGATTCGAACCCTCGATACGCTTTTGACGTATACACACTTTCCAGGCGTGCGCCTTCAACCGCTCGGCCACCCCTCCGTAGAGGCCCGCGTTATAGCCAGAGGTTCGGGGTGATGCAAGCCTCCGTTTCACGCGGGCAACGTTTTTTTGATAGCGCGCTAAACCGCGCCAATCTCGTCCACCAGCGCGCCGACGGTGCGGCACAGCAGGTCCAGGTCCTGGGGACGGGACAGGCGGTGGTCGCCATCCTTCACCAGCGTGACGCGGACATCGTCGCCGGTCAGCGCCTCGGCGATGCGCAGGCTGAGCTGCCAGGGCACGTCGGGGTCGCGCTGGCCGTGCAGCAGGCGGACGGGGCCGCCGAAGGCGATGGGGCCGCGCAGCAGCAGGTGGTTGCGGCCGTCCTCGATCAGGGCGCGGGTGATCGGCTGGGGTTCGGGGCCGTACTCGGACGGGCGGTTCCAGACGCCCTCCTCCATGATCTGCCGGCGGACGTCGGCGTCGAAGATGTCCCACATCAGATCTTCGGTGAAGTCGGGGGCCGGGGCGATGCCGACCAGCCCGGCCACCCGCTCCGGCCGGCGCGTCGCCGCCAGCAGCATCATCCAGCCGCCCATCGAGGATCCCACCAGGATCTGCGGTCCCGTCGTAACCTGATCCAGCACCGCCAGCGCGTCGTCGGCCCACAGGCCGATGGTGCCGTCGGCGAACCGGCCGCTGGAGGCGCCGTGGCCCTGATAGTCGAAGCGGGTGAAGGACAGGCCGCGTTCCACCGCCCAGGCTTCCAGAGTCGTCGCCTTGCCGCCGGTCATGTCGGACATGAAGCCGCCCAAGAACATGACGCCCGGCTTGCCCTGCCCGGACGGGCCGGCAGGGGTGTGGTGATAGGCTATGGTCGCGGCACCGCGCGTTAGGCTATGGTGCGCGCCGCCCGGATGGGCTGCGGTTTCGGTCATACGGTCACCTTCGACGAACGGACACCGGCACTCGGTCGGGCACCGGGCTCGACGGCGATCCGGCATGCCGGGGCCTGCGGCCGGTTCCGGGCCGCCCCTTGCGAGCAGCCGGCATCATGGATTTCGACCCCCACCTTACCACCGACCATTCCCCGCGCAACGCGGACGCCCACGAAGCTCCCAATGCCCCCGATTGGCCGGGTGGCCGGGCGCCGACGGTGCTGCAGGTGGTGCCGACGCTGGTCACCGGCGGGGCGGAGCGCGGCTGCATCGACATGGCGCTGGCCCTGCAGGCCGCCGGCGGAAGGCCGCTGGTGGCGTCGGAGGGCGGACCGATGGTGCGCGAGCTGGACCGCGCCCGCATCCTCCACCTGACGCTGCCGCTGGCCTCCAAGAACCCGCTGGTCATCCGCCGCAATGCCCGTCGGCTGGCCGCCATCATCCGCGAGCACAAGGTGGACATCGTCCACGCCCGCTCCCGCGCGCCGGCCTGGAGCGCGTGGCTGGCCTGCCGGGAGACCGGCGCCCGCTACATGACCACCTTCCACGCGCCTTACAATTTCGGCACCGGTCCGGTCGGCGGCCGGCTGAAGCGCTGGTACAATTCGGTGATGGCGCGGGGTGAGCGGGTGATCGCCATCTCCGGCTTCATCCGCGACCATGTGCTGGGCAACTACCCGGTCGATCCGGCGCGGGTCCGCGTCATCCACCGCGGCATCGACCGCAGCGTCTTCGCCCCCGACCGGGTCAGCCCGACACGGCTGGTGACGCTCGCCAAGCAATGGAACCTGCCCGACGACCGTCCGGTGATCCTGCTGCCCGGCCGGCTGACCCGCTGGAAGGGCCAGACCGTGCTGATCGACGCGCTGGCCAAGCTGGGGCGCAAGGACGTGCTGGCCCTGCTGGTCGGCTCCGACCAGGGCCGCACCGGCTACCGGGAAGAGCTGGAGAACCGAATCGCTAATGCCGGCCTGCGCGGCGTCGTGCGGATGACCGACCATTGCAGCGACATGGCCGCGGCCTACCTGTTGTCGACGGTGGTCGTCTCCGCCTCGCGCGAGCCGGAAGCCTTCGGGCGGGTGATCGTGGAGGCGCAGGCGATGGGCAAGCCGGTGATCGTCTCGGCCATCGGCGCCTATCAGGAGACCGTCGTCCCCGGCGAAACCGCCTGGGTGGTGCCGCCGGACGATCCCGACGCCCTTGCCCGCGCGCTGGACGAGGCGCTGTCGCTGACCCCGGAGCAGCGCGAAGCCATCGGTGCCCGGGCCATCGCCTTCGTCGCCGACCGCTACACCAAGGACCGCATGTGCGCCGACACGCTGGCGGTCTATGCGGAGTTTCTACAACAACGCTGAGATCGGCCTGTCGATGCAATCCGATCGATGCAATCCGATCCTTGACCCACCCATCAAACCGACCGGACACCATGGCCGACATCCGACAGATTTCCGGCATCGCCGACGTCATCGACCAGTATGACGGGTTCATCCTGGACCTGTGGGGCGTACTGCATGACGGCGAACGGCCCTATCCCGGCGTGCCCGATTGCCTGGACCGCATGCGCGCCGCCGGCAAGACAATTTGCCTGCTGTCCAACGCGCCGCGCCGCACCACCGGCGTGATCGAGAAGCTGGACGGCATGGGGCTGGGGCGCGAGCGCTACAACCATGTCATGACCTCGGGCGAGGCGACCTACGAGGCGCTGCGCGACCGCGACGACCCCTGGCACGCGGCCCTCGGCCGCCGGCTCTACCACATCGGGCCGGATCGGGACACCGACGTCTATGACGGGCTCGGCTACCAGATCGCGGCGACTCCAGAGGAGGCCGATTTCGTCGTCAACACCGGCATCGTCACCTTCGGCGAGACGGTGGCGGATTATCAGCCGCAGCTGGACGCCTGCCTCGCCGCCGGCCTGCCGATGATCTGCGCCAACCCCGATCTGGTGGTGATGGTCGGGCCGATGCTGGTGATCTGCGCCGGCACGCTGGCCGCCCATTACGAGCAGATGGGCGGCGACGTGCGCCAACACGGCAAGCCCCATGCCCCCGTCTACGAACGCTGTTTCAAGCTGCTGGGGATCGACGACAGCAGCCGCATTATGGCGGTGGGCGACAGCCTGCGCACCGATGTCGCCGGCGCCAACGCCACCGGAATCGACGTGGCGCTGGTCACGTCCGGCATCCATCAGGAGGAACTGGGGGGCGCCGCCTGGGGGGCTGCGGTCGATCCGGTCAATTTGCGCGCTCTGGCCGATGCGTCGGGGCACATGCCCACCTACGCGATGCCCAGCCTGCGCTGGTAAATCCTGGAGACGGGAGCGCGGAGGCGTCCTGCCTGCGTTCCCGTCTCAATCCAGCGGGACGGCGTCGTCCATCGCCCTGTTGAGCAGGGGCGACTGACCGTCTTCGGCAAAGCCACGATTGCCGATCGCGGTGCGATAGTAGCTGACGATGAAGACGCGGATGGAGGCGGTCAGATTGGCCTCGCCCCGCCGCTCGTCGATCTGGGTGCAGATTTCGTTCAGAGTCAGCCTTTCACGCTCGCAGATTTCCTTCAGCGAGTCCCAGATGTACGGCTCCATCCTCAGGCTGGTCCGGCGCCCGCTCACCTTGACGTTACGGCAGAGCAGCCCCGGTCCTTCCTTACCCCTGCTCGCGCCCGTGCCCCCCATTGGAAACCCCGTTCCCCATCCGTTGCGCGCCCCGATCTCTCGTTGCGGGCCAATACATCCATTTGTGTGACCATATTGCAAGTGGCGTGTGCCGTCCAAGCTCAATTCGACCCATGGCTGCGGATTGACGCGACAATCGAGCGCAGGCGGGTATTGCCTCCAACCGCAGATCGGCAGATTGCGGGGAAAAGCCGCTTCCTTTGGCCTGTACCTTCGCTATACCAGTGCCGAACGGCGGAAGAAGGGAAGGATCGGCGATGAAGCGACCGGGGAACGGACGATTCGCGGCCCGCATCGCAGCCGGGTTCGCCATGGGGCTCCTGACCCCTTGGATCGCCCCGGCAACACTGGTCGGAAGCGCCTGGGCCGCCGATGCCACAGAGCCCACCAAGGCCGTTTCCGCCGAGACCATCCCGGACTCCCTTCTCCGCAGCCGGATCGAAGCGTTGCTGCCGACTCCCTGGCGCATCGAATCGCTGACAGTGGAGCCGCTGGCCGCCCCACCGTCCCCAGAAGCCCGGATGGCGGCCCGGGTGACCGCGACCGTGGTGCTTGGCGGCCCAACCTATCTGGTGGACAGACGCGAAGGGCCGGTGACCTTCCTGCGTCCGGCGGCAGAAGCCGGGCTGACCAAGAGTTGGGTCGCGACGGCGCTGGCCACCCGCGGGCCCGGCGGCTGGACCATCGCGCTGACGCCGCAGAGCCCCGGCCTGCTCGATGGGATCGGCAAGCCGGCCGCCGAGTTGCCCGGCCGCACCGTCGTTCTCGGCACGCCGGAAGCCAAGAGCCTGCGCGAGCAGTTGGATCACGACGCCGCGCAACGGCTGGCCGAGGATACCGAACGCCGCCGGCGGGAGGAGGAACGGCTGGCCCAGCAAACCGCTGCGGCCAAGGCCGAAGCCGCCCGCGCGGAAACCGAACGGCGGGCCGTCGAGGCGCGCATTGCCCAGGTCGCCGACCTGCGCGGCAAGCTGTCCGGTCCGGACCGCGCGGCGCGGCTGGCCGCCTTCGAAGCGGCGTTGGGCGGAAACGATCCGGCATTGCGCCAGACGGCGATGGACGCGGCGCTGCAGAGCCGCGATCCGGTGGTCGCCAATCTGGCGCTGAAGGACTGGATCGCCCGCCACCGCGCCGTTCCCGTCCAGCTCTACGCCACCAAGGAGGATCCCAGTTCCGAGGTGGTGGTGCAGAATCTGGGGCCGATGACGCTGGAGATCGACGGCTTCAGCCCGGTCAACGGTGCGCTGGCCGGCAAGCTGGGCGCACCCGGATACAGCATCGCCCGGCCGTCCAGCATCGTCGGCACCCTGGCGCAGACCGAACTGGCGGTGAACTCCTTCGGCTGCGCGTTGACGCTGCGGCTGGCCGAGCACCGGACGCTGGACGGGCTTCTGCGCTGTCAGACGCTGCCGACGCTGATCGCCCGCATCACGCTCGATTGAGGGGGACGCGATGGGCCGAGTGCGGCGGAACTCCACCCTGCGGCTTGCGGCGTCCGCCCTGCTGTTGAGCGCCTGCTCTGTCGGCGCGCTGGCCGAAACGCCGGCCGAACGCTTGACCCCTGCCGCCGCCCCCATCGTCGTCCTCCCCCGCCTGACACCGACACAGGCTCTTTCCCCACCGCTGACCCCGGGCGTGGTCTGGGAGCATCCGCCGGAAGCGCCGGCTCCGCTGTCGCCGCCCGGTCCGCGATCCGCCCCGGTCGTGCCCACCGCCGACCGGACGCCGATACCGCCCCCAGCGGTGAAACCGCCCGACGCCAAACCCGCCGAGACGCCCCCGGCCGTCGCGGTTCCGCCCCTGCCCCCGATCAAGCCGCCGGGCGACGTGGCGCTCCCGCCGGTCGCCGAAAAGCCGATCACCGTGGAGCCGCCCGCCAAGCCATCCGCCAAGCCGCCCGCGGTCGCTCCGGCACGGCGCAGCGTGACGGCGACCGCCGGCATCTACCTGCGGGCGACACCGGACGCCGATGGCCGGGTCCTGGATACGGTGGAGAAGGGCGAGCAGGTGACGGCCTTCGGCCCGCCCGCTGACGGCTGGCAGCGGGTCGGCCGGGCCGGAAAGCCGCAGGGCTACGTCGCCAGCGATTATCTGGCGGAAGCCGCGCCGAACCGCGCCGCCGCCGCCACTGCGGCGCCCAAGCCCGGCCGCTATGCCAAGGCCGATCCGGAAGACCGCGGCTGCGCCCTGCCCGACGACCTGCCGGAGCGGGCGCAGCGCCCCCGCCTGCCCGGCGGGACCGTCGCCCGGCTGCGCGCCGCCGGCAACCTGCGTGTCGCCCCGGTCTGCGACGCCAAGGTTCTGGACGTGCTGGACGCCGGCGAGCGGGTCACCGTGCTGGAGGCCGTTGGCGGCTGGTACAAGGTCGGGCGGAAGGGCAAGGCGCTGGGCTATGTCGGCGCCGCCCTGCTGGCGCCCCTCAAGCGCTGAACGGGCGACGCCGGGGAACCGGTACGAGGCTACCCGGAAGGACGCGCCCCGGCCCCCCGTGAAGGGGCTTGTTCGGCCGTGAAAAAGGATTCTACAACAAGGGGGAGGCCGAACTATCGCAGACGAACGGAGCTCCCGACAAGCCCACCCCGTCCGATGGTTCGACCACCCCCGCCGGCCATGCGGCGCCGGTCCGGCCGGGCGGGGATGCGAAGCACGACCGGGACAAGGATCCACACGATGTCGACTCAACACAAACAAGCCATGGACGCGGTCCTGCAGGCCGCCGCGCACGACATCGTCGCCACCCTTCAGGAGCGGGACGTCGCCGACCGCCATAGCGAGGAAGGGGACCTCGTCGTCCTCGACGTCGCCATCCTGCACGCCTACCGCATCTTCATGCGCATCTGCGAGGAGAACGGCCTGGACGTCGACGCCGGCTATTTCGCCGACCTCGCCGCCGACCTGGCCGAGGAAGTGTCGCAGGACCAGGACGACTACGAAGATTGACCTTGGGGACTGACCCTGGGACCTGAGATCGAGACGAGAATGCCCCCGCCCTTCCCCGCGCGACAGGGAAAGGGCGGGGGCAATTCCTTTCTGTGAAAGCCCACATCCGTGCCCCATCCCACCCCTGACGTGGCGATCATCGGCGCCGGCCCCGCCGGGTTGATGGCGGCGGAGATCGCCGCGACCGCCGGCCTGCGGGTCGCCGTGTTCGACCACACGCCGACCCCTGCGCGCAAGCTGCTGCTGGCCGGGCGCGGCGGGCTGAACCTGACCCATTCGGAACCGCTCGACCGCTTCCTGCCCCGCTATGGCGCCGCCGAGCCGCTGTTCCGCCGCCTGCTGGCCGGCTTCTCGCCGGACGATTTGCGCGGCTGGGCGGCCGGGCTGGGCATCGAGACCTTCGTCGGCAGCAGCGGCCGCGTCTTCCCGGTGCAGATGAAGGCCTCCACCCTGGTGCGGGCATGGCTGCGGCGGCTGGACGGGCTGGGCGTGACGCTGCACAGCCGCCATCGCTGGACCGGCTGGGACGAGACCGGCGCCCTTACTTTTCATGGGGCCTTCCGCCATGGTGAGGAGACCGTCACCGTCGCCCCGCGCGCGACCCTGCTGGCGCTGGGCGGGGCGAGCTGGCCGCGCACCGGGTCGGACGGCGGCTGGGTCCCTCTGCTGGAAGGGCTGGGCGTCGAGGTCGCGCCGCTGGTGCCCTCCAACATGGGCTTCGAGGTGCCCTGGTCCGATCACCTGCGCGACCGCTTCGCCGGCCAGCCGGTGAAGAGCGTCGGCCTCTCGGCTGCAGGGCGACGGTTGAAGGGCGAGTTCGTCATCACCGAGACCGGGATCGAGGGCGGCGCCGTCTATGCGCTGAGCGCCCCGCTCCGCGACGCCATCGCCGCCGAGGGCTGGGCGACCCTGACGCTGGACCTGCTGCCGGACATGGCTGAGGCCGAGCTGGTCAAGCGCCTGCGCCGCCGCGGTGCCGAGTCGCTGTCGACCTTCCTGAAGAAGTCGCTGTCGCTGACCGGCCCGCGCGCCGCCCTGCTGCGCGAGTTCGCCCCCGCCGCCGACCTGACCGATCCGGTTGCGCTGGCCCGGCAGATCAAGGGGCTGTCGGTGGTGCTGACCGGCGTCCGCCCCATCGACCGCGCGATCTCTTCGGCCGGCGGCGTCCGCCTGTCGGAACTGGACGAGCGGCTGATGTTGACCCGCCGCCCCGGCCTGTTCCTGGCCGGCGAGATGCTGGACTGGGAGGCGCCGACCGGCGGCTATCTGTTGCAGGGCTGTTTCGCCATGGGGCTGGCGGCCGGCAAGGGGATGGTGGAGTGGCTGGCGTCAGGCAAATCCGACAACAACTGAATTCCTCTTTGAAGAACAGCCAAAGAAAAAGGGCCGTCCCATCGGAACGGCCCTTCTTTTTCGACCCTACGACCGCTTAGTAGCGGTAGTGGTCCGGCTTGTAGGGGCCGGCGGCATTGACGCCGATATATTCGGCCTGCTTGTCGCTGAGGACGGTCAGCTTGGCGCCGATCTTGTCCAGATGCAGGCGGGCGACCTTCTCGTCCAGGTGCTTGGGCAGGACGTAGACCTTGTTCTCGTAGTTGGCGGCGTTGGTCCACAGCTCGATCTGGGCCAGCACCTGGTTGGTGAAGCTGGCGCTCATCACGAAGCTGGGGTGGCCGGTGGCGCAGCCCAGGTTCACCAGACGGCCCTGGGCCAGGACGATCAGGCGCTTGCCGTCGGGGAACACCACCTCGTCGACCTGCGGCTTGACCTCTTCCCACTTGTAGTTGCGGAGAGCCTCGATCTGGATCTCGCTGTCGAAGTGGCCGATGTTGCAGACGATGGCGCGGTCCTTCATGGCGCGCATATGGTCGAGCGTGATGACGTCGACGTTGCCGGTCGCGGTGACGAAGATGTCGCCCTGCGGAGCGGCATCGTCCATCGTCACGACCTGATAGCCTTCCATGGCGGCCTGGAGCGCGTTGATCGGGTCGATCTCCGTCACCAGGACGCGGGCGCCCTGCGAGCGCAAGCTTGCGGCCGAGCCCTTGCCCACGTCGCCATAGCCGGCGACCACGGCCACCTTGCCGGCGACCATGACGTCGGTGGCGCGCTTGATGCCGTCGACCAGCGATTCACGGCAGCCATAGAGGTTGTCGAACTTCGACTTGGTGACGCTGTCGTTCACGTTGATGGCCGGAACCTTCAGCGTGCCCTTCTTCATCATCTCATACAGACGATGGACGCCGGTGGTGGTCTCTTCCGACAGGCCGCGGACGTCCTTCAGCATCTCCGGATACTTGTCGTGCATGATCTGGGTGACGTCGCCGCCATCGTCCAGGATCATGTTGGGGGTCCAGCCGGCATTGGGACCAGAGGCCGGACCGCGCAGGGTCTGCTCGATGCACCACCAGAACTCCTCCTCCGTCTCGCCCTTCCAGGCGAAGACCGGAATGCCGGCGGCGGCGATGGCGGCGGCGGCCTGATCCTGGGTTGAGAAGATGTTGCAGGAGGACCAGCGCACGGTGGCGCCGAGCGCGGTCAGCGTCTCGATCAGCACGGCGGTCTGGATGGTCATGTGCAGGCAGCCGACGATGCGGGCACCGGCCAGCGGCTTGGAGTCACCGAACTCCGACCGCAGGGCCATCAGGCCCGGCATCTCGGTCTCGGCGATGGTGATCTCCTTGCGGCCCCAGCTCGCGAGGCTGATGTCCTTGACCTTGTAGTCCGTGAATTCGGCGGCCATGAGGGATGACTCCTGGTGGGCAGTGATGATTGGGGCCGGCCGGTTCGAATCCCCGGCCTTGCCGCTGTAATTTGCCAAGGGTGTATCAGTGGCATCGGAACCATGCAAGCATAAAGATATCTTTATGTTTGTTGGGTAGGGTGATGAGAGATGCCGCCTCCGGCCTTTTGTTCACTTTACGTTCCTATCGGCCACGGCTAAGCTGCGGGCATGGACGAGATACGGCGATCCCCGATCAAGGGCCGCGGGGCGGTCAGCAACGCCACCGGGCGGTTCGAGCGCGAGACCCGCGTCCTGACCGACGATGGCTGGACCGGTTATGCCGAGGGCGGGAACGAGGCGCTGTCCGATCCCGTCCGCACCATCGTCTCGCCGGCCTCGGCCAAGTCGATCATCACCAGCAACCAGTCGCCGGACATCCCCTTCGACCGGTCGGTGAACCCGTACCAGGGGTGCGAGCACGCCTGCATCTACTGCTTCGCCCGGCCGACCCATGCATATCTGGGGCTGTCGCCGGGGCTGGATTTCGAGACCAAGCTGTTCGCCAAGCGCAACGCGGCGGAGCTGCTGGCCAAGGAGCTGAGGGCGAAATCCTATGTCTGTCAGCCGCTGGCGCTGGGGGCCAACACCGATCCCTACCAGCCGGTCGAGCGGACGGAGGGCATCACCCGCCGGGTGCTGGAGGTCTGCCGCGATTTCAGGCAACCGATCAGCATCATCACCAAATCGGCGCTGGTGCTGCGCGATCTCGATATCCTGGCGCCGATGGCGGCGGAAGGGCTGGCATCGGTTGCGGTCTCCGTCACCACGCTGGACCGCGACCTCGCCCGCGTGATGGAGCCGCGGGCCAGCACGCCGCCACGCCGGCTGGACGCCATCCGCAGCTTGACGCAAGCCGGCGTGCCGGTGGCGGTGCTCGCCAGCCCGATGATCCCCGCCCTGAACGACCATGAGTTGGAGGCGATCCTGGAGGCGGCGGCAGAGGCAGGGGCGAGCGCCGCCAACTATATCCTGCTGCGCCTGCCGCTGGAGATCGCCGGACTGTTCGAGGAATGGCTGCGCGTCCACGCCCCCAACCGCGCCGACCGCGTGCTGAGCCTGATGCGGCAGAGCCGCGACGGTGCGCTCTACCGCTCCGGATTCGGGACGCGGATGAAGGGCACCGGCCCTTACGCCGAGTTGCTGCGCCATCGCTTCAAGCTGGCCTGCCGCAAGCACGGGCTGGGCGACCGGAGCTGGCAGCTCGATTGCAGCCGCTTCCGGGTGCCGCCGGCCGCCGGGGACCAGCTGTCGCTGCTGTGAGGGGCGCTGCTGTGACGGGCGGGGGTTGGAACAGCGTGGAACAGCGGGCCGGGTGACGTTTCATCCCGTGCGCCCTACCGGCGCCAGGAGAAAGCGCCGGCACCGCGGCGGCTCACCGGGCCGGGGTTGAGGTTGGGATAATGTTCGTACTGGTTGGCGGTCCAGGGGAAGACGCCCTTCGGGCCTTCCGCTTCCGGCCGGGTCAGGATGGCGGCGACCATGGCCGGATCGGGCGGCGTGCGCTCGCGCAACGCGCCGGGGATGTCCTCATCGAGTTCGGGGACGGTGACGGTGGGCGGATCTTCGGGACGGGGCTGCTGTTGGGCGGCCTGCTGTTTCGCGGTGTCGAGGCCGGCGAAGAGGCCGAGGCGTTCGGCCAGCCAGCGGACGGTGGAGGGGTCGCCGGCCGACACCAGCCGCTCGATCTGCTCGGCCACCATGGCGCGCAGCGAGGACAGGCGCAGTTCGGCCTCGCGGTTCAGCGCCTCGCGCTCCCACCACACGCGCAGGCGGAAATCCTTGGAGCCGTAATAGGCGCGCCACAGCGTGGTGCGGCTGCAGCCCATGGCGCGCGAGACCTGAAGGAAGCTGTTGCCGCGCGCCAGCATGCCGGCGGCCATGATCCACTGTTCCTCGTGGAACTGCGATCCGGGGACCAGCGAACCGTCGGCGGGCACCGGCGGCTCTTCCGCCCAGAAGGGGAAGCGGTCGTCTTTCAGCGTACGGGGATCGACGGGCATGGGGCAGCTCCGCAGAAGGGTTGAGTCTGCGGAGAGCTTATAGGAATTTTTTCCGGTTTCGAGGAATTTTCGCAAATGCCGTCGCCAACCGGGGAGGTGGCGGAGTCCGGGGCAACATTTCCGATCCTGCCCGCCATCTCCGCGGCCTCCCGCCCGGACAGAATGACGTCAGGATCGGCGGATCGTCTTGCCCCAGGGCGGCAGCGGGTCGGCGGTCTTCTGCCCGGAGGACGACAGCGCCGACAGCGGAAGGCGGCCGGTCGCCAGCATCGCCATCACCAGCGCCGGATGAGCGGGAGCAGCGGCGGCAGAGTGGTGGTCGGTCTGCCCGGTCTCGGCCGGTTCGTCGTTCAGCGCCTCGTTGATGCGGGCGAAGGCTTCGATGTCTTTGATGTGCAGCATGGTCCGTGCCCCTCGGCTTCGACATTTGTGCGTCGCAGCAAAAACGAAGGTAACAGCTCTGCCCTCGAATGATCTCACGTGCGGCGCTTTGACGCGGCCCTTTTTCTAACGGGCTGGTTCGCGAACGGCCAGCATAAGCCCGAAGCCGATGACGAAGAAAGCCAGAACCGTCGCCATGCCGGCGCGCTGGCTGTCGAAGGCCTGGGTCGCCAGCCCGAACAGCAGCGGCCCGAAGAAGCCGACGAAGCGGCCGGTCAGGCCGTAGAGCCCGAACATCTCGCCCGCCATGCCCGGCGGCGCCAGCCGCGCCATCATCGACCGCCCGGCCGCCTGTGCCGGACCGAAGAACAGCCCGAGCCCCAACGCGAAGATCCAGAACCACAGCCGCTCGGTCGCCAGCAGCAGCGGCAGGCCGCACAGCGCCATGCCGGCCAGCGCGATCAGGATCACCGGCTTGGCGCCCGCCCGGTCGTCCATCCAGGCGAAGCCGATGGCTCCCGCCCCGGCCACCACGTTGAGCGCGATGGCGAAGACGAGGATTTCCTCGAAGCTCATGCCGAAGGTGCCGGCGGCGAAGATGCCGCCGAAGGCGGTGATGGTGTTGATGCCGTCGCGGTAGAAGGCGCTGGCGACCAGGAACCGCGCCACCTCGCGGTAACGCCGGACCTGACGCAGCGTGGCGACCAGCGTCGCCACCCCTTCGCGCGCCGCCCGGACCAAGCCGTGGCCGGTGGACGGCTCGTCGGGCACCCACAGGAAATAGGGCAGCGCGAACAGCCCGTACCAGGCGGCGGCCAGCAGGACGGTGGCGCGGACGTTGGCCTGCGGCCCCCAATCGGCCCACTCCATGCCGAACAGGCCGAACAGCGGGGCCGGCGCCTTGACGAAGCCGACCAGCGCCAGGACGAGGCAGGCCAGCCCGCCGAAATAGCCGATGCCCCAGCCCCAGCCCGACACCCGGCCGAGCAGCCGCGCCGGCACCAGTCCGGGCAGGGTGGCGTTGTAGAAGACGTTGGCCAGCTCGAACGCCACGGTGGCGACCACCACGCAGGCCAGCGCGAAGGCGGCGTCGGCCGGATCGGGACGCACCCACCAGAGGGCGGCGGTGAACAGGACGGTGACCAGGGTGAACAGCGCCATCCACGGCTTGCGCCGCCCGGCGCGGTCGGCGATGGCGCCGAGCACCGGGCTGAGCGCCGCGATGGCGACGCCGGCCACGGTCATGGCGGCACTCCAGCGCGCCGTTCCCTCCACCGGATCGCCGACAACGCCGCGGGCGAAATAGACCGCGAAGACGAAGGTGGTGATGATGGTGTTGTAGGCCGAATTCGCCCAGTCGTAGAGACACCAGGAGGCGATGGCGCGGCGGGAGGGGGCGTCGGGGGACGGAGTGGCTTCGGTCACCCTCCCTTACCCCTGCCCGCCCCCTGCCAACCCGTCCACCCCGAAGGAGATCTGGTTGTTGTCGTAGCGGGCGACGATGCGCAGGCGGTCGCCGGCCGACAGCGCGATCGGCTTTTCCAGGAAGGTCATCGCCTGCTTCCAGTGGTTGGTGCGGGCGCGGCTTTCCGACTTGTAGACCACCTCGTCGTCCATGAAGAGGTCGAACCAGAAGGCGACGCCGTGGCAGGTGCCGGCGGTGACGATGGTCACGTCGATCACCCGCTCGCCCTCCTCCGGCATGTTGCGGGTGAAGTCGAAATCCAGCGCGGTGAAGGGCTTGGACAGCGGGGTGTGGGCGTCGGCGCCGAGGTCGATCTGCTGGTAGCCGGGGGAGCGGAAGACGTCGAAGCTGCCCATGTCGAAGCCGTCGATGGTCTCCACCGGGTTGATGCGGGCCAGCTCCGGCGTCTCCACCAGCATGGCGTAGACGGTGGAGGCGCGCGGGATGATGGCGCCGCCCGGCTTCACCAGATGGGTGCGGGCATGCTGCAGCACCGACAGCATGCGCGGGGCCAGCATGCCGATGTTGATGAGTTCGGAGACGAAGACGTCGGCCTTCTCCGGCAGGTCGCCGCCCTCGCCCACCGTCAGCTGGGTGGACAGGCGCGGCACCACGTCGATGCGGCCGGCATAGCCGTTGCGCGCCACGGTTTCCTTGGCGACGCGGGCGAGGATCGGGTTGACCTCGCAGGTCACCACCTTCTTCGCGCCGGCGCGGGCCGCCATCATGGCGACGATGCCGGAGCCGGTGCCGATCTCCAGCACCAGCGAATCGGGCTTCACCGCCCGTTCCAGCGACTGCTTGTAGGCCTCGTTCCGCTCGAAATCGTTGATCATCGGCAGATGCCAGCCGGGCACCGCGTTGGAATAGATCAGCCGGCGGGTGAACTTCACCATCGGATGGTCGGGCGCCTGCTCGCGCGCCGCCTCGATCACCTCGATGGCTTCGGCGGCGCGGTCGAGGCTCTGCAGCACATGGGCGAGGCCGACCTGGGCCGGGACGAAGCGCGGGGCGGCGGCGAGCACGATGCGGAACTCCGCCTCCGCCTCGGCCAGCCGGCCCCGGGTGGAGAGAAGCTCCGCCAGACTGTAATGCACGTCGAGATAGTCGGGCGCCTGCTCCAGCGCGGTGCGGAAATGCTGCTCCGCCTCCTCCAGCTCGCCCAGCTCGCGCAGGGTGGCGGCGAGGAAATGGTGCATCTCCGGCGCTTCCGGCCGCAGGTCCAGCGCGGCGCGGAAGCAATCGGCCGCCTCCTCCAGCCGGCTCTGCGCCTTCAGCGCGTTGCCGAGGTTGCCGTGCAGTTCGGGCAGGCGCGGGTTGATGGCGAGGCCGGCGCGGAACGCCTCCTCCGCCTCCGCCGGGCGGGCCTGCTGGAAGAGCAAACTGCCGCGGCTGTTGTGGAAGGACGGGTCGTTGCCGTTCTCCGCGATGGCCTGGGCGAACAGGGAGAGCGCGTTTTCCGGATGGTCGGTGTGGGCGGCGACCAGCCCCAGCAGATGCAGCGCCTGCGCATTGTGCGGGTCCGTCGCCAGGATCGCCCGGCAGACCTGTTCCGCCCCATCCAGATCGTTGCTGCGGAAACGCTTGGCCGCGTCGAGCAGGGTCGGGGCGGGGGTGTCGGTCATCGCGGCGGCTCCAGGATGGGCGGGAACACGAAAAGATCGCCGCACCATACCGGGAATTGCCGCCCCGCTACAGCCTTTCGATCCGCAACCGCCCACCGGGCCAGGCTATTGCGTGCGCGCGATTATCAATGCGCAAATACCCGCATAAGAAGAATTATGAGGCGGGAATATGCCGGGCGCGGGAATGATCGGGCGCGTGAAGGGTGGCGTAACGGGTGCGCTGGCGGCGACGCTGCTGCTGGCGGGCTGCGCCACGGCGGAGATGGGCGGCGGCTCCGCCGGGAGCGATGTCGCAGGATCGGCGGCGGCGCGGCGGTTCGAGGCGGTGCGGACCAGCCCGCCGGAGCTGCGCTCCTTCCTCTACCGCATGCCGAAGGGGGCGGACCTGCACAGCCACCTGACCGGCGCGGTCTATGCCGAGAGCTACCTGCGGATGGCGGCGGATGCCGGGCTGTGCTTCGACGTGAAGGGCAACATGCTGGTGGCGCCGACGGCGAAGGCACCCTGCAAGCCCAAGGCCGGGCGGCCGGGCGCCGCGGCGGTGATCGCCGACAGCGTGCTGTATCCGGCGGCGCTGGACGCGCTGTCGACGCGCGACGCGCTGCCGGTTTCCGGCTACAGCCTGCACGACCAGTTCTTCGCCACCTTCTCGCGGTTCCGCCCCGCCACCGCTTCCACCGGCGACCTGCTGGCCGAGGTGGTGGACCGCGCCGGCCGGCAGGGCGAGCGCCATGTCGAACTGATGGTGTCCTTCGGCACCGGCCCGGCCGCCGACATCGGCAAGGCGTTCCCCTGGACCCCGCAGGCGGCGGCGGACCTGACGGGCACCGCCGACCGGCTGATCGCCGCCGGGCTGCCGGCGCTGGTCGGCCCGGCGCGACAGGAGATCGACGCGGCCGAGGCACGGATGCGCTCCGTGCTCGGTTGCGGCACGCCGGCGGCGCGTCCGGGCTGCGCGGTGTCGGTGCGCTACCTCCAGCAGGTGGCGCGCACGCAAGGACCGGGGCCGGTCTTCGCCACCACCCTGTTCAACGCCCTGCTGGAAGCGCAGGAGCCGCGTGTCGTCGGCATGAACTTCGTGGCGCCGGAGGACAATCCGGTGGCGCTGGACGATTACGACCTGCACATGCGCATGGTGGCGGAGGCGGTGCGGCGCCAGCCCGGCACCAACATCGCGTTGCATGCCGGAGAGCTGACGCTGGGCCTCGTGCCGCCGGAGCGGCTGCGCGACCACATCCGCAAGGCGGTGGAGATCGCCGGCGCCAAGCGCATCGGCCATGGCGTCGACGTGATGTATGAGGAGGATCCCCAGGGCCTGCTGCGCACGATGGCCGCGCGCAAGGTGGCGGTGGAGATCAACCTGACCAGCAATGACAAGATCCTGGGCGTCAGCGGCAGGAACCACCCGCTGCCGGTCTATCGCGCCGCCGGGGTGCCGGTGATGCTGTCCACCGACGATGAAGGCGTGAGCAGGATCGACCTGACCAACGAGCTGCAGCGCGCGGTGGAGGAGTTCGGGCTGGGCTATGGCGATCTGGTCGGGCTGGCGCGCGCCAGCCTGGAGCACAGCTTCCTGCCCGGCGACAGCCTGTGGTCGGCTCCCGGCTGCACCCCTCCGGTTCGCGAGGACGCCTGCCGCGCGGTGACGGAGCGCAGCGAGAAGGCGCGGGTGCAATG
This sequence comes from uncultured Azospirillum sp., assembly GCA_965650625.1. Lineage (GTDB taxonomy): Bacteria > Pseudomonadota > Alphaproteobacteria > Azospirillales > Azospirillaceae > Azospirillum. The sequence goes on from CBFGPE010000013.1 coordinate 48,398, forward strand.
GGGGCTGGAACAGGCGCTGGTCCGCTTCGACCGCGAGATGGCGGGGGCGCCGTAACGCGGTCCTACTCCTCCCCGGTGTTCTCCCAGCCCCAGCGGGTCCAGGCGCCGTCGAGGAAGGCGGTCGGGCGGGGGGCGGTGGGGAGGCCGGGGCAGGACAGCAGCGACGGCGCGATGCGGCCGGCGCCGCGGGTCCACCACAGGCTGGCATCCGCGGGCAAGGGGCCGGACAGGCGGTCGAGAAGGGCGCGGGTGGCGGCGCCGACGCGCTCCGGCTCCGGACGGCCGAGGATGGCGAGGCGGGCCGGAAAGCCCTCCACATCGGCACCGGCGCGGCAGGCGTCCTCCGCCAGCGCTTCGGCACGGGCCAGCCACGCGGCGCAGGCGGCGGGAGCGTCGGCGATGTCGAAGCCGGCGGGCAGGCCGGCGGCGATGGTGAAGGGATAGGGGCGGCCGACACGGTCGGCGCTGGACATCCACACGCCGATCAGCGGGGTGGCGCCGCACAGGCCGGCCGACAGAGCGAAGCGCCAGACCGGGGCCTGGGCGAACAGCGACTCCCACTCGGCGCCGAGTTGGCTGGCGGCCTCGCCCAGCGCCGCCGACAGCCAGCGGTCCCACGGGCTGAGCACGGCCGGCGGCAGGCCGTGGCCGACGAAATCGCCGCGCGCCGGGACCTTGCCGTGGAAGCCCATCACCGGATCGGCGCCCAGTCCAGCGCCCGGCCCGGCGGCAAGGCCGCGCGGCGTGCCGAAGGATCCCATCATGGCAGGACGGCCCGGTCGGGCTGAGATGGCTGGGGCGCTGATTCGGCCAGCACCTCGCGCACGCGGGCGACCAGCGGCTCGTCGGGCGGGACCGGGGCGAAGCCGACGGCGAACAGGGCGGCCAGATGGTCGCCGAGGGCGCGGCGCGCCGCCTCGTTGGCCGGACCGGGCAGCGTGCGCTGCCAGTCGAGCGCCAGCCATTCCGCCAGCGCGCCGGCCTCCATCGGCGCGGCCCCGCCGACCATGCGGTAGAGGCGCAGAGTCTGGCGCAGCTGGTCGGGCAAGGCCCAGTCGGCGCGCAGCCGCTCCTCCAGCCTGAGGGCGATGCGGGCGAGGAACTGGCTGCGCAGGGCGCGGCTGTAGGCCTCGCGCGCCGGGACGGCGATGCGGGCGCCCTGGTAGAGGCCGCCGGCCAGCGCCGGGTCTGCCCAGCCCTGTGCCTCGTCGAAGGCGTGCGGCAGGGCGCGCAGGGCGTCGAGCGCCGGCAGGATCGCCGCCGGGTCGGCGTCGTCCACTCTGGCCAGCGCGCGCGGCGGCGTGTCGAGCGGGCGCAGCGCCGCCTCCACCGCCGCGGCGCCGGCGTCGGCGCGCTCCAGCAGGGCGGCGTTGCCCTTGGCACTGACCAGCCACCAGCCGCCGAGCGCCGCGCCCAGCAGCAGGGCGGCGGCGGCGGACAGGGCGTTGCGGCGGCGGCTGGCACGCTCCACCACACGGTCGACCTGGGCGAGGTTGGCCTCCGGAAAGACGATATCGGACAGCAACCGGTCGAGGAAATAGGTGGAGGCCGGGCCGTCGGCCTCCGGCTCCAGCAGGCCGAGCGGGCCGCCGGTCTGGGTGGCGCTGGTCAGGTAGAGGCCGCGCAGGCGCGGCGTCTCCTCGCCATGTTCGGAGCCGAAGACGGTGTCGACGATGTCGGCCAGCGCCGGTTCCAGCTCCGCCACCCGCAGCGGCAGGGTGAAGGCGTCGCTACGGCGGCGGATGTCGGGTTCCTGGTGCAGCCGGTCGAGCAGCCGCTCGTCCAACCGCCGCACCAGACCGGCATAGAGGTCGCGGAAGACGGACAGTGGGCCGCTTTCCGGTTCTTCGGCCGGCAGGGTCAGGCCCCAGATCTGGCTGCGCGCCTCGCGGTCCAGCGGGTCGAAGAAGGTGGCGAAGCCGTCCAGCAGGTCGGCCTTGGTCAGCAGCAGATAGACCGGCAGGCGGACGCCCAGCTGCACCCGCAGCTCGTTCAGGCGCTGGCGGATCAGGATGGCGTGGTTGCGGCGCTCGGCATCGGTCCAGCCGGTCAGTTCGGGGATGCTGACGGTGAGAAGGACGCCGTTGGCGGGCTGGCGCGGGCGATGCTCCTTCAAGAGGTCGAGCAGGCCGGACCACACCCGGCCGTCCACCGCGCGCCGGCTGTCCTGGGTGGTGTAGCGGCCGGCGGTGTCGATCAGGACGGCGCGGTCGGTGAACCACCAGTCGCAGTTGCGGGTGCCGGCCAGCCCGGCCAGCGGCCCGGTGACGGTGCCGTTGAGCAGCGGGGTGGCGAGGCCGGTGTTGGCCAGCGCCGTCGTCTTGCCCGAACCGGGGGCGCCGATCACCAGATACCAGGGCAGCTGGTAGAGATAGCGCCCGCCGCGGCGCTTGCGCAGCTGGGCCAGCACGGCGTCGAGGCGCTTGCGCACCACGCCGATCTCCTCCAGCGAGGCCTTCAGTTCCGGGTCGCGGCCGGCGGCCAGCGCCTCCAGCAGGCGGGCGTTGGCGGCGCGCTCGCGGCCGTCGATGCGGCGGTTGACGGCGATCCAGACGGTAAGAGCCAGGACCAGCGGCAGCAGACGGACGCTCCAGTCGGCCTGGATGGTCGGCAGCAGATGGGGGGCGGCGGCGGTGGCCAGACGCGGCAGCAGCAGCCAGCCGGCCAGCCCCAGCGCCAGCGCGCCCAGCAGCGAGGTCGCCCAGCGGGCGCGGGCGGAGCGGTGCAGCGAGGGCGTGGCGGCGGGCTTGCGGCGCCTGCCCGTCTTTTTCGCCACGGTCTTTTTCGCCGCCTTCTCCGACACGGCCATCTGCGCCGGAGCGGCGCCGGCCTTGGTGGGACGGGGATCGGCCATGGCGGGCGCCCTATTGCGGATAGAGGCGGATGTCGATCCGCCGGTTGGCGTCGCGCCCGGCGGGCGTGTCGTTCAGCGCGACCGGCTCCTGATCGCCATGGCCCTCGGCCGACAGGCGGGCGGGGGCGATGGTGTGCTCCAGCAGCTTGCGCACCGCTTCGGCGCGGGCGTCGGTCAGGGATTGTGCGGTGGCGAGGCGGCCGGTGGGCGGGGTCTGGTCGTCGGTGTGGGCGACCACCAGCACGCCGCCGGACTCGGTCGCCAGGGTCTGGCCCACCCGCTCGACGATGGCGCGGTGGCGGGCCTTCACGGCGTCGCTGCCGGTGGCGAACATCGCCGCCGCCGGGATGCGGATGACCAGGGCGCCGTCCTCCCCCGCCAGCACCTCGACGGAGCCGGTGCGGATCTCCGGGGCGAGCCGGCCGGTGATGCGGGCGATCAGGGCCGGGCCGGCGGTGGGCGGCGGCGGCGGGACCAGCCGGGCGATCTCGATCGGCCGGTCGGGCAGCAGCGCCGCGATGCGGGCGGCCACCGGCTCCGCTTGGCGGTCGAGGGTGCCGGCGAGATGGACGTAGAGGCCGGACAGCCCCAGCGCCACCGCCGCCCAGACGAGCCAGCCGGGCAAGCCGCCGCCCAGCCTGTCGCCGAGCCGGCTGCCGATAGGCCGGAACGGCTCCGCCACCCCGGTCCAGGCGGGAGACAGCTCCGCCGGCACGTCGCCGCGGGCGCGGCGCAGGATGCGGTACAGCTCGTCACGCAGGCGGGCGAGGTCGTGGGCGCCGCCGGGCTTGTCGCGGAAGCGGCCTTCGAAGCCCAGCGACAGGCAGGCGTAGAACAGCTCCAAAGCGTGGCGGTGACGGCGCGGGTCGCCCAGCATGCCGTCGAGCAGGTCGAAGAAGCGCACCCCGGCTCCCGGCTCGGCCACCGCCGCCCCGCCATGGCCGGCAGCGCGGGCGACGTCGTCCAGCGTGGCGGCCAGCGCGATGCGGGCGGCGCGGATGTCGTCGGGATCAAGGCCGGCGCCGGCGGCGGCGCGGTCGAACCGCTCCAGCGCCGAGGCGGCGGCGGCGCGCGGCGGGTCGGTCAGGGCGCGGTCGCGCAGGGAGGTGGCGAGCGCCAGCACCGGCGCGGCGACGCTGAGCAGCGGGTTGAGGGCGTCGCGGGGACCGGCAGGCGGATTGGCGGGCGGAGTTGGGATGTCGGCAGCAGGCGGGGGCGCCGCCTCCGCCAGCACGTCCGCTCCGTCCAGTCCATCGTCCGCCTGCATCTGTCGTCCGCCGTGGGGAAAGTCGGGGGGAGGTATAGCAGGGTCGGGGCGGTGGGGGGAACCTGAGGGTGGGGTGGTGGATGTGGGTGCCCCCTCCCTAACCCTCCCCCGCTCTCAGCGAACCTACGGTCCGCCTGTCGCGTCAGCACAAAGCGAAGCTTTGTGCGAGAGCTTCGCGGGAGAGGGAACTCCGCCGCTCCTTTGCATCACTCCTACAAACGTCCTGCCCCCTCTCCCGCGAAGCGGGGGAGGGTCGGGGTGGGGGCAATCGGAGCCGACACTCCCTCTACCGCACCCCGCTGTTGCTGTAGTCGTACTGCACCTTGGGCGCGGCGCCGGAGCCGCCGGCGATCTTTTCGATCAGCGAACCGATGGCGCCGCCGGGCCGCGCGTCGGCCGAGGCCATCGGGACGCCGTTCGGCATTGCGCTTCCCGGCGGCGGCGTCCAGGCGGGGGCGCCGTCCAGGCCGGGGAGCGGACGGGCGGGCTTGCCGGCATGGGCGTCGAGCATGAACTCGCGCCACAGCTTGGCCGGCAGGGTGCCGCCGGTGACCTTCTTCATGGCGTCGTTGTTGTCGTTGCCGAGCCAGACGCCGGCGACCAGATCGGCGGTGAAGCCGACGAACCAGGCGTCGTGATAGTCCTGGGTGGTGCCGGACTTGGCCGCCGCCGGACGGTTCAGCCGGGCGCTGCGGCCGGTGCCGTAGTCGAGCACGCCGCTCATCATCCGGGCGAGCTGGACCGCATGGGCGGGATCGACCACCGGCGCGCCGCCGCCACCCTGGCGCCGGTAGAGGACGGCGCCGTCGCGGCTCTTGATCTCGGTGATGGCATAGGCCCAGACAGGGACGCCGCGGTTGGCGATGCCGGCATAGGCACGCACCAGCTCCAGCGGCGTCACCTCGCTGGTGCCGAGCGCCAGCGACAGGTCGCGGGTCAGCGGCGAGGAGATGCCGAGATCGGACGCGATCCGCCGCACCCGGTCGGTGCCGACCCGGTCGATCAGCCGCGCCGTCGCGGTGTTGGACGAATGGGCCAGCGCCGAGGCCAGCGTGATGCTGCCGCGGTACTTGCCGTCGTAATTGCCGGGACTCCAGTTGCCGAGCTGGACCGGGGCGTCGTCGATCAGGCTGTCGGGGGTCCAGCCGGTTTCCAGGGCGGCCAGATAGACGAAGGGCTTGAAGGCCGAGCCCGGCTGGCGCAGCGCCTGGGTGGCGCGGTTGAACTCGCTGCTGTCGTAATCGCGGCCGCCGACCAGCGCGCGCACGGCGCCGTCGGGGCTCATGGCGACCAGCGCGCCCTGGCGGACGTTGGCGGCGGCACCGGGACCGGCGAGCAGAGCCTCCATCCGCTGTTCGGCGGCGCGCTGCATCCGCAGGTCCAGCGTGGTGCGGACGATGACGTCGCCATGGTCGGGGCCGGCGAAGCCCGGCACCAGATCGGTCACCCAGTCGGCGAAATAGCGGCCGTCGCCGCCGGGCCGGCGCTTGGGCGAGGGCTTGGCGGTGCGGGCGGCGTCGTACTGCGCCTGGGTGAGGTAGCCGGCATCCAGCATCGCCGCCATCACCACCCGCGCCCGCTCCGCCGACTCATCCGGGTTGGTGCTGGGGGCGTAGCGCGACGGCGCCTTCAGCAGGCCGGCCAGCACCGCCGATTCGCGGATGTCAACCTCGGTCGCCGGCTTCCCGAAATAGGTGCGGGCGGCGGCGTCCACCCCGAAGGTGCCGGCGCCGAGATAGACGCGGTTCAGATAGGCGGTGAGGATCTGGTCCTTGGTGAAGCGGCTCTCCAGCCACAACGCCAGCATCGCCTCCTGGATCTTGCGCTTCAGCGACTTCTCGGGCGTCAGGAACAGGTTCTTGGCGAGCTGCTGGGTGATGGTGGAGCCGCCCTGCACCGCCCGGCCGGAGCGCCAGTTGACATAGACGGCGCGGGCCAGACCCAGCGGATCGATGCCGAAATGGCTGTAGAAGCGGCGGTCCTCGATCGCCAGCACGGCGTCGACCAGATGCGGCGGCAGATCCTTCACGCTCAGCGTCGTGCCGTGCAGGTCGCCGAAGCGGGCGAACTCGCTGCCGTCGGCGGCCAGAACGGTGATCGAGGCGCGGCGTTCGAACTGCGCCACCTTGGAGATGTCCGGCAGGTCGAGCGCGAACCAGGCCAGCACCGCGCCCAAGCCGATGCCGCACCAGATGGCGGCGACGAGGCCCCATTGCAGCAGTTGCCTCATCCAGCCGCCGCCCTTGCCGCCGTTTTTCTTGGGCGGCTGCGGCGGTTGGCCGGGCCGGCCGGCGGGCGGATAAGGAGGCTGCGGCGGCTGCGAACCGTTGGCCCGCCGCGGGGACGGCCTGGACGCTTTGAGTTTGGGCAAGGAGATCCTTTGCAGGGTGAAGGACGGCAAGCCGCGGCGGCGCGGCCGGCGCGGCTGCTTGTAGGGCGTCGGCGGCGGAGCGGCGGAGGGCGGCGGCTGCCTGCGGCGCGGCTTGTTCCGGCCAAGCGTCGCCAGCCGGTCGCGGGCAATTGCGAACGCCTTGGCGGCCAGCACGCGGGCGACCTCCCCCGCCGTCAGCCGGTCGAGCGGCGACGGGTCTTCGCGGGTGCGGATCGGGCGGAGGCCGGCGTAGAGCTGGCCTGGGTCCCTTTGGTCGTCGGGTCGGTCGGCGGTCACGGCGCGCTCGCTGAAGCCCCATCGGGTCGATGCGGTGAGTGCGGGAAACGTTCCCGCTTCGGTCCTCATACGCCTACATCCGCGCCGCCGGAAGACCGGTGGCGGGCAGACGATTATTTGTCTCCCGACCGTGGCGAAAGGATGACGCTATCCGAAATTGGGGGTGAGGCACAGGTGACGGAAATTCCCCTCTCCCGCCCCGGGAGAGGGTGGCCCGAAGGGCCGGGTGAGGGGTGATCCAAGGATCAGAATCCATGTTCCGATCGACCCTCACCCTCCCCGCCTTCGGCGGGTCCCCTCCCTCTCCCGGGGCGGGAGAGGGCCTTTCTACAACGGCAGCGTCACCGTCGCGCGCAGGCCGCCCTCGCTGCGGTTCGCCAGGGTCACGTCGCCGCCGTGGCCGCGGATGATGCTGCGGGCGGTGGACAGGCCCAGGCCGACGCCGCCGGTGTCGCGGGAGCGGGAGCGCTCCAGCCGGTAGAAGGGGGCGAAGACCTTCTCGAACTCCGCCTCCGGGATGCCGGGGCCGTCGTCGTCGATGTGGATCAGGGCATTGGGGGCGTTGGCGGCGTTGGTGCCGTCGTCGCCGGTCTCCAGCCGGACGGTGAAGCCGCCGCCATACTTGATGGCGTTGTCCATCAGGTTGGCCAGCGCCCGGCGCAGAGCCACCGGGCGGCCTTCCGCCACCACATGGGCCGGGCCGTCGTAGAGGGCGCGGTGGCCGGCATCGACACGGTCGTCGCACAGGCTCTGCAGCAGGTCGGCGAGGTCGAAGCGGCCACGCGGCTCGCGCTGGGCGTCGTCGCGGGCGAAGGCCAGCGTGGCGGAGATCATCGCCTCCATCTCGTCCAGGTCGGCCAGCATCCGCCGCTGCATCTCCGGATCGTCGACCAGTTCGGCGCGCAGGCGCAGGCGGGTGATCGGCGTGCGCAGGTCGTGGCTGATCGCCGCCAGCATCTGGGTGCGGTCCGCGACGAAGCGGGCGAGCCGCGCCTGCATCCGGTTGAAGGCGCGGGTGGCGGCGCGCAGCTCGCGCGGGCCCTCCTCCGGCAGGGGGTCGGCCTGCCCGTCGACGCTGAGCCGTTCGGCGGCGGCGGCGAAGCCGGCGAGCGGCGCCGTCACCCGGCGGGCGGCCAGCAGCGACACCAGCAGGATCACCGCGACGATCGCGCCCATCCACAACAGGAAGCGGACGATGCCGAAGGGGCCGGCCAGCGGATCGCCGCCGGTGAAGCTGAGCCACGACCCGTCGCCGAGCCGCACCGACAGCCGGACATGCGGCCCCCAGCGCCGGGCCTCGTCGCCGCCCATGAAGGGCGGGTGCGGATGGTCGTCGCGGGGCGGGCGCTGCACCTCGACCAGGATGTTGCGGTCGGCGGTGTCGAGGGAGTCGCTCAGCCGGCGCTTCAGCCCGTCGAACCGGCCGCTGGATATGGCGTCGGGCGCCAGCGGCGGCGGGCGGTCGGGACGCCATTCAACGCGCAGGACCGGGTCGTCGATGGCGCGCACCACCCGCTCGCGGCCCGGCGGCGGCGTGCTCTCCACCAGTTGGACGATGGCGGTGATGCGCTGGATCAGCACGTTGGGGCCGTGGATCGGCGGCCCCTCGCTGCGGTCGGTCAGATAGACCAGCGCGCTGATCGCCTGGGTCAGCAGCAGCGCCAGCACCACCGTCAGGGCGATGCGCGCGGCGAGGCTGTCGGGGAAGCCGAGGCGCAGGCGGCGGAGGCGGCGGCGGCGGGCCAGCCTGGATTTCGCCGTCATCTCCTCCGGCCGGGTGGTCACGATGCAAGTCCGCCGCTGCCGACGGTCGGGGTGAAGAGATAGCCGCCGCCGCGCACCGTCTTGATCAGCGTCGGTTCGGCCGGGTCGGGTTCGATCTTGCGGCGCAGCCGGCTGACCTGCACGTCAATGGAGCGGTCGAAGGGAACCGCCGACCGCCCGCGCGCCAGATCGAGAAGCTGGTCGCGGGTCAGCACCCGCTGCGGATGCTCGACGAAGGCGACCAGCAGGTCGTACTCGCCGGCCGACAGCTGGACCAGCACGCCGTCGGGCGAGCGCAGTTCCCGCTTTGTGAGGTCGAGCGACCAGCCTTCGAAGCGCAGCACCGTGCCGGCCGCCGCCGGGGCGCCCGCCACCGGCGGGGCGGAGACGCGGCGCAGCACCGCCTTGATGCGGGCCAGCAGTTCGCGCGGGCTGAAGGGCTTCGCCAGATAGTCGTCGGCGCCCATCTCCAGCCCGACGATGCGGTCGGTCTCCTCCCCCATGGCGGTCAGCATGATGACGGGGGTCTGCGCCGTCTGCGGCGTGGCGCGCAGCCGGCGGCAGAGCGACAGCCCATCCTCCCCCGGCAGCATCAGGTCGAGGACGATCAGGTCGACGCGGGCGCCGTCGAGCGTGCGCATCATCTCCGCCCCGTCCCTGACCCCGGTGACCCGGTAGCCGTGCTTGGTCAGGAACTGGGCGACGAGGGAGCGGATTTCGCGGTCGTCGTCGACGACGAGGAGGTGGGGCGTGCGGTCCATGGAGGCCATGATCGGGCGAGGCGCGGCGGGCGTGAAGGGGAAATGTGTAACGCCCGGTTACCGGAGGGCCGGCGGTTACACTCTGTTACCAAATGACCGGTTTGCGGACATTCGACCGCAACGTTCGGCGCCCATTGTCTGGTCATCGGGACAGCGGCGGCGATGCAGCCGGCAGCGTCCCAACGGAATAAGCCCCTCCATCCGGGGTTTAGAGAGCACCAAACACTGAGGAGTCGACACCATGAAACGCGCCCTTCTGACGTCCGCCCTGCTGGTTGCCGGCCTCGGCGTGGCCGTTCCGGTCTTCGCCCAGGGTGGCCCGCAGCCGGGTGGTCCCGGCGCTGGAATGGGTCCCGGCGCCGGCGGCCCCGACCGCCACTTCGCCCGCATGTGCGAGGACCAGGAAGCCCGTCTGGCCGGCAAGCTGGCCTATGCGGAGAAGAAGCTGAACATCACCGATCAGCAGCGCGCCGCCTGGACCAAGTTCGCCGACGCCGCCCGCTCCAGCCTGAAGCCGACGCAGGATCTGTGCGTCAAGTTCAAGGACACCCCGCCGCCGGCAGCCCTGCCGCAGCGCCTTGAGCGGGTCGAGCAAATGATGCAGGCCCACCTGCAGCAGATCCAGACCGTCCGCCCGGCGCTGACCGACCTCTATGGCCAGCTGACGCCCGAACAGCAGAAGCAGGCCGACCGCATGCTGACCCCGGGTCCGGGCGGCATGGGCGGCCGGATGGGCGGCCACCATGGCGGCCATATGGGCGGCTGGGACCATGACGGCCCGCGCCATCACGGCATGGGTCCGGGCGGCATGGGGCCGGGCGGTATGATGGGTCCGGGAAAGGGCCCGGCGCCGGCACCGCAGGAGCCGACCAAGTAAGGACGTAACAAGGACAGACGGACTCCCGGCGGCGACCCCAAGCCCCCCAACGCAGCCGCCGTGAGACCGAGGGCCGCCGAATCCCCCATTCGGCGGCCCTTGTCGTTTTTGGGGAGAGGGAATTCCACTGCGGTATGGTGGAAGGCGATAAAGACAAGCCGCCGCTTGCATTGCGGGCCTCCGCACCCCAAAGCTTAACCCTATGACGTCCTCTCACGCTTCGGCGGGCGGCGGTCTCGGGCGGGGGGGCCGTGTGGTCGCCGTGCTGGGGCCGACCAACACCGGCAAGACCTATCTGGCGATCGAGCGCATGCTCGGTCACCGGTCCGGAATGATCGGCTTTCCCCTGCGCCTGCTGGCGCGGGAGAATTACGACCGCATCGTCTCGATCAAGGGAAAGAACGCCGTCGCGCTGGTGACGGGGGAGGAGAAGATCCTGCCCCCCAACCCGTCCTATTGGGTCTGCACCGTCGAATCGATGCCGCTGGACCGCGCGGTCGATTTCCTGGCGGTCGACGAGATCCAGCTCTGCGCCGATCCGGAGCGCGGCCACATCTTCACCGACCGGCTGCTGAACGCCCGCGGCATGGTCGAGACGATGGTGCTGGGCTCCGATTCGATGCAGCCGATGATCCGCCGGCTGGTGCCGAAGGCGGAGTTCATCAGCCGGCCGCGCTTCTCCCAGCTGACCTATGCCGGCTACAAGAAGCTGACGCGCCTGCCGCCGCGCTCGGCGGTCGTCGCCTTTTCCGCCACCGACGTCTATGCCATCGCCGAGATGATCCGGCGCCAGCGCGGCGGCACCGCGGTGGTGCTGGGGGCGCTCAGCCCGCGCACGCGCAACGCGCAGGTCGGCCTCTATCAGGCGGGCGAGGTGGACTATCTGGTGGCGACCGACGCCATCGGCATGGGGCTGAACATGGATGTCGACCATGTCGCCTTCGCCCGCATCGTCAAGTTCGACGGCTTCGCCCCGCGCCGCCTGCGCCCCGCCGAGGTGGCGCAGATCGCCGGTCGCGCCGGGCGGCACATGCGCGACGGCACCTTCGGCACCACCGACGAGGTGGGGGAACTGGACGCCGATCTGGTCACCCGCGTGGAGAACCACGAGTTCGAGACGGTCAAGGCGCTGTCCTGGCGCAACAGCGACCTGCGCTTCGACACGCCGGGCTTCCTGCTGAAATCGCTGGAGGAACGGGCGCCGATCCAGGAGCTGTCCCGCGTGCGCGAGGCCGACGACCATCTGGCGCTGCAGGCGCTGGTGCGCGATCCGGAGATCATGGACCTCGCGCGCGGCCGGGACGCCGTGAAACTGCTGTGGGAGGTCTGTCAGGTCCCCGACTTCCGCAAGGTGCTGTCGGATGCCCACACCAAGCTGCTGGCCCAGGTCTTCCGCAGCCTGCGCGGGCCGCTGCGCCGGCTGGACGACGACTGGGTGGCGAAGCAGATCGCCCGGCTCGACCGGACGGAGGGGGACATCGACGCGCTGGTCGCCCGCATCGCCCATATCCGCACCTGGACCTACATCTCCAACCGGCCGACCTGGCTGAAGGACCCGCTACACTGGCAGGAACGCACCCGCGCCATCGAGGACCGGCTGTCCGACGCCCTGCACGAGCGGCTGACCCAGCGCTTCATCGACCGCCGCTCCGCCACGCTGTCGCGGACGCTGAAGGACGGGCGGTCGCTGCTGGGCGGCGTGCGGGCCGACGGCGAGGTGGTGGTGGAGGGGCATGTCGTCGGCCGGCTGGAGGGCTTCCGCTTCGTGCCCGACGCGCCCGACCGCTCCGATGAGGCGAAATCGCTGCTGACCGCCGCGCGACGCGCGTTGCGCGATGAGCTTGCCAAGCGGCTGCGCGCCTTCGAGGCGGAACCGGACGACGTCTTCGCCTTGGGGCCGGACGGGGTGCTGAGCGCCGACAATCTGCCGGTGGCGCGGCTGGCGGCGGGGCCGTCGGTGCAGGCGCCGCTGGTGGTGCCGTTCGACGAGGGCATGCTGGATCAGGCCCAGCGCGAGCGGGTGCGGGCGCGGCTGGACCGCTGGCTGAAGGACCACATCGCCGCCCGGCTGAAGCCGCTGTTCGCGCTGTCCGCCGCCGAAGGGCTGTCGGGCGCCGGGCGCGGGCTGGTCTTCCAGCTGGTCGAGGGGCTGGGGGTGCTGCCGCGGGCGCCGGTGGCCGACATGGTGGAGCGGCTGGAGCGCGAGGACCGCAAGGCGCTGACCAAGCTGGGTGTCCGGCTGGGGGTGTCGCACCTCTATCTGACGGCGCTGGCCAAGCCGGCGGCGGTGAGCTTGCGCGGTCTGCTGTGGGCGGTGGCGCAGGGGCATCCCTTGCCGGTGCCGATCCCGCCGCCCGGCCGCGTTTCGGTCGAAGCACCGCCGGTGAAGGAGGGTGGCGCACCGCCGGCCTTCTGGGAGGCCATCGGCTATCCGCTGGCCGGCGGACGGGCGCTGCGCGTCGATATGCTGGACCGGCTGGAGACGGAGCTGCTGACGGCGTCCAAGGCCAACGCGCCGATCCGCGAGGTGGCGCTCGGCCAGCGCGTCGGCCTGTCGGCGGAGGAACTGGGGACGGTGCTGACCGGGCTCGGCTATGTGCGGATCGTCGCCGAGGACGGGGCGGTGGCCTGGAAGCGGAAGCGGCCACCCAGGCAGCAGCAGGGAAACAGGCAGCGGCGCGAGCGGCCGACGAACGAGGACCATCCGTTCGCCAAGCTGCGGCAGCTGTCGGGGATGTGAGGGGGCATGACGACCTACGAATGATGAACGAGATCAACAGACGGAAACGCCCATGAGCAACACCGCTGGCAACACCGACATCGAAGACTCCACTCCCGGCCGGCTGCGGATCGACAAGTGGCTTTGGTATGCGCGTTTCTTCAAGACGCGCAGCCTCGCCGCCAAGCTGTGCAATGACGGGGGCGTGCGGCTGTCGGGGGCGGTGGTGACCAAGGCGCATGCGGCGGTGAAGCCGGGAGACGTGCTGACCTTCGCCCAGGGGCGGCACATCCGCGTCATCAAGGTGGTGGCGCTGGGAAGCCGACGCGGGCCGGCGCCGGAAGCCCAGGCGCTGTACGAGGATCTTGCCCCGCCGGTGCCGGAGGAGCGGTTGCAGGACCCTTACCGCGCGCCGGGCGCCGGGCGGCCGACCAAGCGCGACCGCCGGGCGATCGATGCCCTGCAGGGAGGGGCCCTGCAAAGTGAGACCGATTAGGCGGCCGTGCTTATTGTTGCTCGAAAAAAGTGAGACCGCCTCTTAAACGGAGGCGGGACCACCCCCATCTGGCAAGGCTGGACAACAGACCAGATGCGACAAGCGAGCACGATCATGAGCGAGAAGACCCGACCTTCGAGCCTTTCCGCCACCTCCACCGGAATGCGGGGCGCCCGCGCTGCCACGGCGGTGGCGGTTGCCCTGGTGATGGCGCTGGCCGCCGGCACCGCCGACGCCCGCGCCGGCAAGAGCAGCTCTTCGGGCAGCCGCGGCAGCCGCACCTATGACGCGCCGGCCGCCACCAGCACCGCGCCGAGCGCGGTGTCGCCGATGGAGCGCTCGACTGCTCCGGCGGCGTCGCCAGGCATGCAGCGCCCCGGTTCCACCGCTCCGGCGGCGGCTCCCTCGCGCAGCTTCTTCGGCGGCGGCTTCATGTCGGGTCTGATGGGCGGCCTGATCGGCGCCGGCATCGGCGCGATGCTGTTCGGCGGCGGCTTCTTCGAGGGGCTGGGCAGCTTCGCCGGCATCCTGGGCTTCATCCTGCAGATCCTGCTGGTCGTCTTCCTGGTCCGGCTCGCCATGCGCTTCTTCCGCAACCGCTCGCAGACCGCCAACACCGCGGCGTCCGGCGGCCCGCTGGGCGGGAACCGGCCGGCCTATGCCGGTGGTCCGCAGGGTGGCCAGATGAACCGCGACTCGGCGGATGTCGGTTATAACCCGGTGGGCGGCCCGGTTGGCGGGATGGGCGGCAGCAATGCCGGTCCGGCCCAGCGCCGTCAGGCAGCCGACGAGATCGGCATCCAGCCGAACGACTTCGAGGCGTTCGAGCGGCTGCTGGTCACCGTCCAGACCGCCTACGGGCGCGAGGATGCCGACGCGCTGCGCGCCGCGACGACGCCGGAAATGTTCGCCTACTTTGGCGACGATCTGGCGGAGAACCGCAACCGCGGCGTGGTCAACAAGGTCAGCGACGTCCGCCTGCTGCAGGGCGATCTGGCCGAGGGCTGGCGCGAGGGGACGCAGGAATACGCCACCGTCGCCATGCGCTTCTCGCTGATCGACGTCACGGTGGACCGCGCCAGCGGCCGGGTGATCGAGGGCAACGCCTCGCAGCCGACCGAAGCGACCGAGCTGTGGACCTTCGTCCGCCCGCGCGGCGGCCAGTGGCAGCTGTCGGCGATCCAGCAGACGCACTGACGACTCGGTCTTCCCAATGCGAAACGCCCCGGCCGGTTGGCCGGGGCGTTTTCGTTTGTGGCGCTTTTACCCTCTCCCGCCCCGGGAGAGGGAGGGGACCCGCGCCGGAGGCGTGGGGAGGGTGAGGGGTGATCCAAGGAACCATGCGGTTCGGGATTCTTGGGTGCCCCCTCACCCTTCCCAAGCTTCGCTTGGGCCCCGAGGTCGCTCGCAAGTCTCGCGACCGCATTCCGCCTACGACTGCTTTGCAGTCGTCTGGCCAACGGCCGTCGGCTTCATGCCCTCTCCCGGGGCGGGAGAGGGAGTCTCAAGCCGTCGGCAACACCACCGCATCCGCCGCGCGGAAGCCCAGCCGCACGGTTTCGCCGGGGACGAAGGCCGGCTCCTGGCCAAGATGCGGCATCTGCACGGTCAGGCCGCCGTCGAGGAAGGCGTTGACGAACGCGCCCTCGAAGTCGCTGTGGCTGACGCGGGCGCTCAGGCTGTTGTCGCCCTCCCCCGGCGCCAGCCGTTCCGGCCTGACATAGAGGGTGGCGCGGTCGCCCGCCGACAGTCCGCGCGGG
The DNA here is from genome assembly GCA_965650625.1 of uncultured Azospirillum sp. Lineage (GTDB taxonomy): Bacteria > Pseudomonadota > Alphaproteobacteria > Azospirillales > Azospirillaceae > Azospirillum. The sequence continues at coordinate 63,564 of CBFGPE010000013.1, forward strand.
TTGCGGCCACGCAACGGCCCGAAGGGGGTGTCGAGCACAGCCCAGCCGTCCGCCGCCTGGGTGACCGGGCCGGCGAAGCGGTTCGACTCGCCGACGAAGGACGCGACGAAGGCGGTCTCCGGATGGTCGTAGATGGTCTTGCCGTCGCCCACCTGTTCCAGCACGCCGCGCGACATCACGCCGATGCGGTCGGACATGGTCAAGGCCTCGCCCTGGTCGTGGGTGATGTAGATGAAGGTGACCCCGGTGCGCTTCTGCAACTCGCGCAGCTCCGCCCGCATGTGCTGGCGCAGCTTGAGGTCCAGCGCGGAGAGCGGTTCGTCGAGCAGCAGCACCGCCGGCTCCACCGCCAGCGCGCGGGCGATGGCGATGCGCTGGCGCTGGCCGCCGGACAGGTCGGTCACCCGCTTGTCCGCCGTGTCGGGCAGCGCCACCAGTTCCAGCAGTTCGCGGACGCGACGCTTACGGTCGGCCGACGGCACGCCGCGCACCTCCAGCCCGAAGCCGATGTTGTCCGCCACCGTCATCAGCGGGAACAGGGCCAGGTTCTGGAAGATCAGCGCGGTCGGCCGCTTGTTCGGACCGATGCCGCGCATGTCCCGGCCGCCGATGCGGATGACGCCGTCGGTCGGCTCCATGAAGCCGGAGATCATGCGCAGGATGGTGGTCTTGCCGCAGCCCGACGGGCCGAGGAAGCTGAAGAACTCCCCCGCCCCGATGGTCAGCGACACGTCGCGGACGGCGACGGTGTCGCCGAACCGCATGGTGACATGGTCGAGTTGGACGTCTTGGCTCATGGGTCCTGCTGTGTGCGGATCACGCCGCCAGGAAACGATCCTGGTACTCGTTGCGGATGGAGACGTACCACGCCTCCTGGATCGGCCACCACCACAGCTTCTGCAGCGCGTCGCCGGGGTAGGCGTCGGCGAAGAACTGCTTGTTCAGCTCGGTCAGATGGGCCTCGGCACCGACCGCGGTGCTGGAGATGCCGGAATGGTTGGTGTAGAGCGCGCCGGCCTGGGGCGTGTAGAACCAGTTGATCCAGGCATAGGCGTTCTCCAGGTTCTCCGCCTTCTTCGGGATGGCGAAGCCTTCCATCCAGGCGAGCGCACCCTCCTTCGGGGCGACGAAGCGGATCGGCAGGCCTTCCTTGCGGAGCGCGACGGCGCTGCTGTCCCAGGTCTGGCCGATGACGCAGCCGTTGGTGCGGAAGGCGCCCTGGGCCTCGTTCTCGTTGGTCCAGAACTGGGCGACCGACTTCTTGTTCTCCGCCGCCACCTTCAGGATGGCGTCGAAGTTGGCGCGTGCCTTCGCCTCGTCCTTGAACTGGTCGCGGACGGGGTGCGGCAGCTTGCCCTGGCTTTCCAGCCACAGCGCGATGCCGATCAGCGCCGAATGGCCGCGCACGGTCACCTTGCCGACATTGGCCGGCGCCCACAAATCGCCGTAGCTGGCGGTGCCGTAGGTCAGCGGTGCCTTCTTCATGTCGTAGGCCAGCGCTTCCGTCCCCCAGTCGGCCGGGGCGAGATAGCGCTTGCCGCCGACGACGCCGCCCATGCCGGCGGAGCCCTCGACCGACGACTTCAGGCAGCCGTCCCACTTCACCTTCGATTCGTCGAGCGGCTGCACCAGCTCGTATTCGACATAGTTCGGCACGCGGTCGACGGTGGGGTGGATGATGTCGAAGCCGGCACCGCCGGTGGCCTTCAACTGGTTCAGCAGCTCGTCGTTGGTGCCGTATTCGGTCAGGGTCGCCTTGACGCCGGTCTTCTTCTCGAAGTCGGCCAGCATGTCCGGGCTGATGTAGCCGGCCCAGGAGAAGATCTTCACCGAACCCGACGCCGCGCGGCCTTCGCGCAGGATGAAGGGACCGACCGAGGCGACACCGGCCGCGGCCGCGGCACTCTGCAGCAGCAGGCGGCGGGTGAAGCTCTTGGCGGCGCGCTGGGTCTCGGCGCTGGAACGCTGGGACTCGGTCTGGGTGTGATCGAGTTTGGACATGACGCCCGTTCTCCCTGGCTCTTGAATGGCGTTTGGACGGGTGCCGGCCACGCATAAGGCGCCCCGTTTAAGGCAGAAAGTGTGCCTTAGACAAAAGCGGTCCGTCCATGGGGGAAGACGCGGCTCCGCCAAACTTCATAGAGCCGTCACATGAGGGGGAAAGAGAAAGGGTTACATCACGTAGAAGCGGGCCTTCACCGTCACCCCTTCGGCGCCGCGCAGGACGGTGCGGTTGCGGCCGCTGCGCTTGGCGAAATAGAGCGCCTCGTCCGCCTGGGCCATCAGGTCGTTGACCGAGCCGGTGTCCCGGTCCAGGCACATGCCGATGCTGACGGTGAAGCCGAAGCTGGCCCCGCTGCCGGTCTCCACCATCAACTCGGCGGTGGAGCGGCGGATCGCCTCCACCCGCGCCAGCGCCGCATCCAGGTCGGCGGCGGGCAGGCACAAGCAGAACTCCTCCCCGCCCAGCCGGCCGAGGAAGCCGCCGTCGGGCAGTTGGGCGGCGCAATGGTCGGCGAAGCGTTTCAGCGCGAGGTCGCCGTTGCTGTGGCCGTGGGTGTCGTTGATCGTCTTGAAATGGTCGATGTCGAACATCGCCACCGCCAGCGGGGAGCCGGTTTCCTTCGCGGCGCGGTAGGCCTGGTCCAGCCGTTCCATGAAATAGCGGCGGTTCAGCACGCCGGTCAGGTAATCGGTGTGCAGCATCTCCACCATCACCCGATGCATGCGGGTGATGCGCTCTCCGGCGCGGACGCGGGCGCGCAGCATCGACAGGTCGATGGGCTTGGCCAGGAACTCGTCGGCGCCGGAGTCGAAGGCCTCGATCCGCCGGGCCGTCTCGGTGTTGCCGGTCATCAGGATGGTGAAGGTGCGGTGCTGGTCGTCCTCCGCCCGGACATGCCAGCACAGCTCCAGCCCGGTCATCACCGGCATTTCCAGATCGGTGATGAGGATGTGGATGTCGTGGCTGCGGTAGAGCGACAGCGCCTCCGCCCCATCCTCCGCGAGCAACACACGGTAACCGTTGCTTTCCAGATCTGTCCGGATCAGGTCGCGAAAGAAATTGGAATCGTCGACGACAAGAACATTCGTTTCCACCACAACACCCGCGCCGTCCGCAAAGATTCCGTGCGCGCGGACTTTAGCAAACTTCCCGTCGCGATGGGATAGCGGCGTGGCGACACGTCGCGGTTGATTGCGCGGTTGTTTGGGATGTTAATTGGCGGACCGAACGAACTTCAGCTTTCGAGCATGCGCCGCAGCAGTTCGACATCCTCGGCGAAGGACGGGTCGGTGGCGCGCAATTCGTCCACCTTCTTGACCGCATGCATGACCGTGGTGTGATCGCGGCCGCCGAACTTGCGGCCGATCTCCGGCAGCGAGCGGGCGGTCAGCTGCTTGGCCAGATACATGGCGATCTGGCGCGGGCGGGCCACCGCGCGGGCGCGGCGGGCGGAATGCATGTCGGCGACGCGGATGTTGTAATGCTCCGCCACCCGCTTCTGGATCTCGTCGATGGTGACGCGGCGGTCGTTGGCGCGCAGCAGATCGTGCAGCACCTCCTGCGTCGTCTCCAGCGAGATGGAACGGCCGACCAGCTCGGCATGGGCGACGATGCGGTTCAGCGCCCCTTCCAGCTCGCGCACGTTGGACGTGATCTTGTGGGCCAGGAACTCCAGCACCTTCAGCGGGATGCTGGCCTGGAGCGCGTCGGCCTTGGCCTGGAGGATGCCCAGCCGCAGTTCGTAGGTGGTCGGGTGGATGTCGGCGACCAACCCCCAGCCGAGGCGGGAGCGCAGCCGCTCCTCCATGCCTTCCAGGTCGGACGGGCTTTTGTCGGCGGAGATGATGACCTGCCGGTTCTGGTCGACCAGCGCGTTGAAGGTGTGGAAGAACTCCTCCTGCGTGCTGTCCTTGCCGCTGATGAACTGCACGTCGTCGATCATCAGCACGTCGACCGAGCGGAACTGCTGCTTGAAGGCCATCGTGTCCTTGAATCGCAACGCCCGGATGAACTGGTACATGAACTTTTCGGCCGACAGGTAGAGCACCTTGCGGTTCGGGTCGTTCTTGCGGATCTGCCAGGCCAGCGCGTGCATCAGGTGGGTCTTGCCCAACCCCACCCCGCCATAGAGGAACAGCGGGTTGAAGGTCACGGTGGTGGCGTCGGCGACGCGGCGGGCGGCGGCGTGGGCCAGCTCGTTCGGCTTGCCGACGACGAAATTCTCGAAGGTGAAGCGCGGGTCGAGCGCGGCCGACAGGTCGGAGCGATCCTCCAGAATCGCCGGGACGGCGTTCGGCGATTCGTCCGACGCCCCGCCATAGGAGGCGGAGGTGTAGACGGTCGACGGCGCCGGTTCGGCGGAGGACGGCGGCAGCGGACGGGGAGCCGGTCGGGAGTCGGCAGCACGCGATTCCAGAACACGGGGGGCCGGAGGCGCGCGGTCTTCGCCAATGTCGTCGTTGTCGGCGACCAGCGCCGCCGGCGGGTTGGTGGAGGCGACGATGACGTCGATCGACTGGACTTCCGGATTCTCGCCGGACCAGAGGGCGCGGATGCGGTCGGCATAGTGGGTCAGCACCCAATCGCGCATGAAGCGCGTGGGCACGACGATGCACACCTCGCCGCCGACCAGGCTGGCGACGGACAGCGGCTGAAGCCAGCTCCGGTAGGCGATCTCGCCCACCTCTTCCTTCAGGCGTCCGCGAATGCGCGCCCACTGCTGATCCAACGACACGCCGACCGACATGCTCCCTTACTCCCGCTCCTTCCGCCGGCCGGCCCCACCGCCGTGGCGGCGCGGGATCACCCCGCAACCGGCCCCAACCCGGCCCTCAAAACCGGCCCTCAAAACCGGC
>CBFGPE010000014.1:0-66895 GCA_965650625.1 uncultured Azospirillum sp.
AACAGTACCGTCGCGCCTATCCCACCATCGCCGACATGCTGACCCCCGGCCGCAGCTTTGCCGAGATCCTGCGCGCGGCGGCCGAACGCGGCGGTTTGGAGGGCGCCGACGACATCGGCGCCTGGGTGGAGCAGCGGCTGACCCGCCACCTGCAGCATTCCGCCCCGGTCGACGGCCGGCTGTCCGACGGGCGCTGGTACCGGATCAGCGAACATGCCACCGGCACCGGCGGCGTGGTGAAGATCCTGATGGACATCACCGAGCTGAAGACGCGGGAGGAGGAGCTTGCCGACCAGACCGCCCGCCTGAAGCAGACGGTCGCCGCGCTGCGCGAAAGCGAATTGCGTTACCGCCAACTGGTGGAACTGGCGCCCTACGGGATCGTCATCTGGGACCGCACCGCCATCCGCTTCGCCAACGGCGCCGCCGCCGCGATCCTGGGCATGGCGGCGGAAGCGGTGGAGGGCCAGCCGCTGGCCGGTTTCCTTGAGGATGGCGACGCGCTGGCGGTGATGCTCGCCGGTGCCGCCGACGGCGAGGAACAGCGGCTGGAATGCGACGCCCTGCGCCCCGACGGCGAGCGCCGCCGGCTGGAGGTCGCGGCCAGCCAGGCCGTCTATGCCGGCGGACCGGCGGTGCTGCTGGTGTTGAACGACATCACCGACCGCCGCCGGGTGGAGGGCGAGCTGCAGCGCGCCCAGAAGATGGAGGCGGTGGGCCGGATGGCCGGCGGCATCGCCCATGAGTTCAACAACATGCTGACCGCCATCGGCGGCTTCGCCCGGCTGGCGGAGCGCAACCCCGCCGATCCCGACCGCGTGCTGACCTGCGTGCAGGAGATCGCCAAGGCGTCCGAACGGGCGGCGGCGCTGACCGGCCAGCTTCTGGACTTCTCCCACCGCCGCGTCACCGACGAACGCGAGGTGGTGGCCGTCGCCCCGCTGGTGCGCGACCTGCGCGTCTTCCTGAAGCCGCTGCTCAGCGCCGGCATCGACGTGGCGATCCTGGCAGAGGATGAGGGCGCGCATGTGCTGGTCAACCCGGTCACGCTGAATCAGGCGCTGCTGAACCTCGCGTTGAACGGGCGCGACGCCATGCCCCACGGCGGCACCCTGACCATCGCCCTGACGGTGGAGGTGCCGGGCGATGCCTTTTTCGCCCGCCATCGCGGTCTGAAACCCGGCCGCTACGTGGTGATCCGCGTGACGGACCAAGGCACGGGCATCCCGGCGGAGATCCGCGATCGCATCTGGGAGCCCTTCTTCACCACCAAGGAGCCGGGGAAGGGCACCGGGCTCGGCCTGTGGATGGTCTACGGCACGGCGCAGCAATCCGGCGGTGCCGTTGAGCTGGAGGGCATGGCAGGGGAGCCCGGGCACGGCGCCAGCTTCGCCCTCTACCTGCCCGCCGTCGATACGCCGGCCGAACCAGCCGGGCTCGACCCGCTGCACGTCGCCGAGGGGGAAGGGGCGGTCATCCTGCTGGTCGATGACGAGGACTCGGTCCGCCGCTACCTGCGCCTCGTGCTGGAGGAGGCCGGCTGCACGGTGGTGGAGGCGTCGGACGGCCAGGAGGCGCTGATCCGCTATGACGAGGCCGGCGGCCTGTTCGACGCGGTGGTCAGCGACGTGTCGATGCCGCGGATGAACGGCCTGGAACTGGCCCGCGCGCTGGAGACCCGCAACCAGCTTCTGCCCATCCTGTTCCTGACCGGCTATGCCTCGCGCGAGACTGCGGCCGGGCTGACGGCGCAGGAGGGGCGGCAGATCGTGATGAAGCCGGTGGCGCCGGAACGGCTGCTGACCGCGCTCCGCGACCTTCTGGCCTTGTGAGGGCGGGAATGGACGCTTCCCGTCACGAGTCTCCGGCAGCGGAGCCGGCACCGGACGAGGCCGACGCTTCCTCTCCCGCCGCCTGCCGCGAGCCTGCCGACTTCTACACGCCCGCCGGCCGCGACGGCGTCGGCCGCTTCTGCCGCCGCTTCCTGGACGAGAACGCGCTGACCGCGACGGAGCTGCTGCACCACCCGCGCCACCAGACCGCGCTGTCCAACACCGCCACCTTCGTCGCCATCCTGACCCAGGCCGAGCGCGCGATGGACCGTAAGGGCGGGATGACCCCGCTGGTCAACGAGATCGCCCGTCTGACGCGTGAGCGGCTGAAGGAAAACCCGCCGCCCGACTTCCTGCCCGACGCCTATCCCGGCACGGCGGCGGAACTGCTGTCGGTCGGCGGCTTCCTCGGCCGCTTCCTGCTCGATGCCGCCGTTACCCAGCACATCGCCACCTGCCGCAGCTTCGCCGAGAAGGCGGAGTCGCTGCTGGATCTGGCGGAGACCACCGAGCATCCCGACGCGCTGGCGCCGCTGGAACGGCTGCTGGGCGAAATCCTGCTGAGCGACGCCGGTACCGCTTCCTGCGCCCGCGATGCGCCCTTCGTCACGCTGATCGACCTGATCGTGACGCTGATCGCCGCCGACCGGCCGATGGTGGAGGAAGCTCCGCCGGTGTTCCGGCGGCTCGACGCTCTGATGCGCCGGGTGCCGATGTTGGGCTTGCGCGATGCGCTGGCCGTCGCCTTCCGCCGCGAGATGGCCAAGCCCGCCTGCTTCACCATCGCCAGCGCCGGCGACATGTTCGGCATTGAGACGGTGCAGCGCGAGATCCTGGCGCTGAGCGACCTGTCCGCCCGCCTGCGCGACCGCGAGGGGGCCTATGTCGGCGGCGCCCGCACCGAGGCGGCCCTGCAGCGCCGCACCGCGCTGCTGGTCAACGAGGACACGGTTCCGGAGATCACCCGCGGCCGCAATTTTGTGCAGAAGCTGCGCATCCTGTTGGTGCTGCAGAAGATGCCGCTGTCGCCCTCCGCGGCCAAGGCGGTGACCGACTATCTGAAAAGCTTCTTCGACAGCCGCGACTTCGCTGGCCGGCTGCTGGACTGCTGGAAGGACCGGAACGAGAAGCTGAAGGGGTTGGCGGAGGTGCAGCGCATGGTGCTGTCCAGCGCCTTTCCGGAGGAAGAGCGGGAGTATCTCGGCAGCCAGCTCGACGACATCCAGAACGCCTTCCTGCGAACCCAGCGCGTGCTGGCTCCGCTGATCCAGGCCAAGGACGATCCGCCGGTGGACAGCGTGCTCGACATCGTCCGGCTGGCGGGGGAGGGGGCCATCTGCAGCGGCAAGAGCCGGCTGGCGGTGGCCCGCGTGCTCTACCGCCACTGCCACCGCCCGCGCTTCGTCCGCCATGTGCTGCTGAACGCGCCGGGGGCGAAGGAGCGGGCGGCGCGGGCGAATTGGCTGCGGCAGTCGCTGGCGATGGTCGGCGTGCCCTTCATCGATCTCGCCGCGCAACGCGTGCTGGTGGTGGATGACGAGGCCGGACCGCGCGCCCTGGTCGCCTCCGTTCTGCAGGACCTCGGCATCGGCCATGTCGACAGTGCCGCCGACGGGCAGGAGGCGCTGGAGCGTTTCCAGGCCGATGGCACGGCCTACGACCTGATCATCTGCGATTGGATGATGCCGCGGCTGAGCGGTCTCGACCTGTTGAAGCAGGTCCGCGAGTCCCGCAGCGACCTGCCGTTCCTGATGGTCACCGCGCTGGCGACGCTGGAGGCGGTGAAGAAGGCGCTTGCCCATCAGGTCAGCGGCTACATCGCCAAACCCTTCACGCCCGATCAGCTGGAGGAGAAGATCTTCCTAGTGCTGGCGCAGAAGGGGATGGGCGAGTAGGGGACTTCCGTCGCGCCGGGCTGTTGTGGTGTGCGAGACCCGATCGAAGGAGCCATCCCATGGCAGACCAGAAACCCGCCAGCAGCAATGTGCTGACGAACGAACCCGACCGTGACATCGCCGACCCGCTCGACGCGGCCAAGGAGGTGTCGGATACCGGCAAACCGATCACCCCCGATACCGAATCGGCCAAGCATATCGACCGCCCGGCGGAAAAAGGCAAAGCCGGAAAGACGGCCGCAAAGACGGATTGAGGGGGAGACGCTCTCGCCTGGGGCGGGAGAGGGGAATCGGGATCACCGCAACTTCAGGCCGGCTCGCTTGAAGGCGCGGATCAGCGCGTCCAAGATGGTAACTCCAGGCCGGCCTGTTTGAAGGCGCGCGTCAGCGCGTCCACGATGGCAGGGTCGACTTCACCCGTGCCGTAATCGAGGTTCATCACGGCGTACCACGGCACGCCAGCCTTGTTCGCCAGCATCCGTGTCGACCAGCCAAGGCGCAGGCGTGCTTCTTGGCACTGCGACCCGGTCATGATGCGTCGACTCCACACTTTAGCGTTTGCCTTCCATGGCCTTGCCCCGGCCCGCAACGGGAGGCCCGAATGGCCGATTCCGTCCGCAAGTTAGGGCTATCCATAATAGTGCAAGAATTTGCTCGGCTTGTCATGTGTCAGGTTGTTGCAGAGCGGAATGCTCTGCTTTGCTGGATTGTCATAGAAGGTAATTTACCGATATTCGATGAAAATAATTGGAAGTCCGCATATCCATCAATATGACCTCATCGATGACGTGGACTTGCCCGGACAACCGGCTTTGGGATCGGATCGCGGGATCGACAAGGCATATGTGAAGAATTTTCGAAGTGTGTTTTGTAGGGGGGGAGCTGCCGCTTCAGGTTGCACCCTTCCGCGCGACTTCGGTCCCCAAGGTCCTCAGCCGATGTTCTTGGACAGCAGGATCAGGTTCCGGTCGCCCTCGCGCCGGTAGCTGGCGCGGTCCATCGTCTTCTGGACCAGGAACACGCCCAGGCCGCCGACACGGCGGTCGTCGACGTCGCTGGTCAGGTCGGGCGGCGGGGCTTCGGCGAAGGGGTCAAAGGCGTCGGCATCGTCCTCCACCTCCGCCCTCAGCTCGGTGCCGTCCGCTTCCATCCGCACCCGTATCTCGTGCGGGCCAGCATCGCCATAACCATAGGACACGGTGTTGGTGATGAGTTCGTCGAAGCAGAGGTTGAATTTGAAGGCGAGGGCAGGGGGCAGGTCGTTGCGCTCGATGAACTCTTCCACCGCGGCGGCCAGCCGTTCCAGTTCGGACAGGTCGTTGCGCAGGACCATCTCCAGGCGGTTCGTCACGGTGTCGTTCATCCGCTCTGCCCCCATTCCGGCCCCCATTCCGCCCGCTATGCCGCCACGCCGGCCACTGCCCAGCGGCGCAGGGCCGTCAGGGCGATCCGCTCCACCTCGCTCCAGCCGAGCCCGCTCGCCATCTCCGCCAGCGCCACCAGACGGCTGCGGGCGCCGGCGTCGCCGACCGGCGCATTGCCCAGATCGGCGGTCAGCCCGGCAACGAGGCCATAGAGCATGGTCGACAGGCTGTGCATCAGCGTCGCGCAATCGGGCGCGGTCAGCCGGGTGGCGAACAGATAAAGCTGGCCGACGCCGCGCAGCCGGGCGGCGAAGCTCTCCGCCGTGCCGGCTCCAGTCGCGACCTCGCCGCGCAGCTCCTCCACCGACAGGCTGGCGAAGCGGCCGGCGGCGGCGATGAACTCCGCCACCGCGTCCTGGGGCAGGCCGCCGGTGGCATGGCCGCCGGTCTCGAACAGGCGCTGCGCCATGACGATCAGCTCCTCGATGTTGGCGAGGATGATGGCGACGCCGAAACGGGCCAACCCGTCATTGCCGTCGGTGCAGGCGCGCAGGATCTGCGTCACCTTGCGGATGACCTGCACGGCGAACATCAGCATGGCACTGCGGCTCTGCGCCAGTTCGGCCTCGGCGCCCAGTTCCTCCAGCGCGTGCTGCAGGATCTCCAGACGCAGGAAGTCGAGCGACAGCATCTGGATGTCCGGGTTGTCGCCGTCCATCAGCACGCGGTTCAGCTCGCCGGAATAGAGGAAGAAGCGGCCGGACAGGTCGAAGGCGATGCGCGCCGCCGACATCTTCGCCCGGTCGGCCGCCGGCGTGCCGGCCAGCGCGCGGGTCATCGCCGCGAACAGCCGGACCATCGGCATCCAGTCGCGCCGCTGGCTGGCCGGGGCGGCGCGTGGCGCCGGGGTGGAGGCGACGATCAACTCGGTCAGCGGCTCGATCCCGGCGCCGAGCAGCACCGACTGCCAGCGCTGAACGTCGCCACCGCTGCCCGCCTGCCAGTCGGCCAGCATGTCCAGCAGCTCGGTCAGCTTGCGGGCGTCCAGCGGCTGGCCGGGGATGGCGCGCAGGGCAGTTTCCAGCGCCGCCGCCAGCGCATCGCGGTCGCGCATGGGGGCAACGGCCGGAACCTCCGCATTGAACAGGGTCAACTCGGCGGTGGGCACCGGCGCCTGCATGGTGCCGGCAACCACCAGCGCATGGCGCAACGCCTCGGCGAACTCCGCGGCACTGGCGTAACGGTCGGCCGGCGCCTTGGCCAGCGCCTTCAGGATCACCGTGTCGAAGGGCGGCGGCAGTTCCGGATTGCCGTGCGACGGCGGCGGCGGCTCGACGAACAGGATCTGCTGCATCACCGTGGCGACGGAGCCGGAGAAGGGCCGCCGCTGCGCCAACAGGTAGTAGAGCACCACCCCGGCGGAGAACAGGTCGCTGCGCGCGTCGGCCTTCTCCCCGCGCAGCACCTCCGGTGCCATGTAGGCGGGGGTGCCCAGCAGGTCGCCGGCCTGGGTCAGGTCGGAGGAGGAGATTTGAGCGATGCCGAAATCGGCCAGCTTCGGGGTCAGGTCGTCCTGCACCACGATGTTGGCCGGCTTGATGTCGCGGTGGATGACGTTGCGGGCATGGGCGAAGGCCAGCGCGTCCAGCACCGCCGCCATCAGCGCGCCGCCCTGCTGCACCGACAGCGGTGTGTCGGCCTCCAGATACTGTTTCAGCTCCTTGCCCTGGATCAGCTCCATGGCGAGGTAGGGGGCACCGCCCTGGGCGGCGTCCAGGGTGCCGTAATCATGGACGCGGACGATGTTGGGGTGGTCCAGCTTCAGCCCGATCTGCGCCTCCCGCCCGAAGCGGGCAAGCACGGCATTGCGCTCCGCCGCCGCCAGCAGTTCGGCGCGCAGCAGCTTCAGCGCGACCGGCTGTCCGGACCGCCCGTCGGTGGCGCGATAGACCACGCTCATCGCACCCTGGCCCAGCACCCCCTCGACCCGATAGGGGCCGATGGGGCCGGGAAGCACGCCGCCTACAGCGCCGTCGGGCATCGGAAACTCTCCAGCAGGTTCTTGCCGAATGGGTTGTTCACGCTGTCGGCCCGCAGGGCGAAGACCGCCTTGCGGGTGCCCACCGTCACCGAGAAGGTGAAGCGGTCGGGCTGCGGCGTGGACTCCAGCTTGCCCTCGGCGAGGAAGTGGAACAAGGCCCAGGGACCCTGGCGCGAGATGCCGGCCGGTTCGCCCGGCAGCGGCGGGCCGAAGCCGAGGCGCACGCTGCTGGTGCCCTCCGCCCCCGGCCATTTCATCACCTGCGGGCGCGGCGGGCCATGCTGGTAGATCAGCGTCTGGCCGTCGATGTCCATCGCCACCTGGGTCGCCTTGGCGTCCAGCTCCACCGGCGTGATCTCGAACACCACCTTGGCGGCGGTCGCCCCGGCCGGGAACAGGCTGTCGCGGATGCGCGCCGCCCGCTCGAACTGGTCGAGCACGGCGGGCGGAATGCCCAGATCGACCTGATCCACCTTCTGCCAAACCCAGGGGCTGACCGTCATGTCGACGAAGGGGCGCAGGTTGGTGTTGAAGAACTGGTCGATCATGCCGCCCGGCGCGAACAGCTTGGCGAAATCGGCCGAGGTCACGTCGACCGGGCTGTTCGGCACCATGGGGAAGCGGTTGTCCAGCGCCGCCCGGCAGAAGGGCAGGACGGTGGACTGCCAAGCCTTGTTGATCTGCGCCCGCGCACCGCCGGCGCTGACCGTCGCCGCGCTCTGCGCCACGGTGGCGACCATGCCGCCTACCGGGTCGGGCAGGTCGCGGGCGAGGGTGCGCAGCTGCGCCGCCACCGCGCCCTTATCACCACCACCGGCCAGACCAGCCAGCAGCGCGCCGTTCTGGTCGGGCGCATTGGCGGCCCGCGCGATCTGCTGGTACAGCTCGCCCAGCAGCTTCAGCGAGTCGTCCAGCTTCGGCGGCGCCCCGCCTTCACCCTGCACCAGTTCGCGCAGGGCCTTGAAATGATCGTTGATCGGTTGTCCCGGCGGCGGTCCCTCCGGCTGCAGCGAAACCCCGGCCAACCGCGCCAGATAAGCGGCGTTGGTGCCGGTGGAGTCCACCGCTTTCTCCGCGACCTGCGCCTGCTGCGCCACCCCGGCCAGCGGCCCGCCGGCCACCGGACCCTTGCCGTCCGCCGGCTTGTCGCCATTGGGCTTGTCGGCCGGGCCGGGCGCCAGCGTGGTCTGCCGCACCATGGCGGTCAGCCACAGCTTCAGCGGCGATTGCGGGCCGGACAGCGTGTTCAGCACGTCGGCCGCCTGATTGAGGCTGCGCAAGGGCACGATCACCACGTCGCCCAGCATCTCGTCCCACTGGCGGGCGTAGCGGTCGAGATAGACGGCGAGGATGCCCTGTTCCAGCCGCTGTGCGCTGGCGACCGCCTGCGGTCCGCTGCTCGGCTGGCCCAGCACCCAGTTCTCGGCCACCAGTGCCTTGGCGACCTTGGGCAGCGCCGGCAGCACCGCCTTGTGGAAACCGTCATAGGTGTAGAGGCCGGGGACGCCGTCCGACAGCGGCTTGCCCGACGGGCGGATCAGCACCCGGCCGGCCAGCGGCCCGGCATTGTCGACCAGCCGCCAGTCGGCCAGCGCCTGGATCTCCGGACGGTCGCGCAGGATGGCGAAGCCGCGTTCGGCCAGCGGGTAGTTGGTCAGGCTCTGCCGCGCCTCCTCGACCAGCGCCTCGTCCAGCGGCATGGTGGGCATCGGGGCGGCCAGCATCGCGTCCAGATGGGTGCGCAGGTCGCGCCGCAAGCCGTCATAGGCCGGGCCGGGCAGCGACGCTATCCAGTCCAGCGCCATCCAGTCCGACACCAGCGCCTTGTCCATCGGCCCCTTGCCGGCCAGCATCAGATAGACCTTCAGCGCCTGGAACAGATACTCGGGCCGGCCGCGCTCGTGGCGCAGCTGCCCTTCCACCCGCAGGAAGACGCGGGGCAGCAGCACGGCATTCAGGGCACGGCCATAGACCGTCCCGCTCTGCCGGCCGAGCCGATCGCCCTGATACAGGCCGCCGGTCATCTCCAGCGGCGGCGGCTCGGTCCAGCCGGCGGGGATGGCGCGCAGCGTGTTCAGCGGCGGCACGATGGTGATGAAATCGGTGTCGTCCACCTTGGTCAGCGACCGCGGCGTGGTGGCCAGCGGCTCCAGCTCCGCCTGCGCCTTGGCGGCGGCGGCATCGACCCCGGCGACCAGGGCGGCATTGCCGGTGAAGCTGTTGGCCCAGAAGGCGGCGACCGCCAGCCCGGCCAGCAGCATCGCCGCCATCGCCCCGCCGCGCAGCAGGCGCTGCCGCCGCTCCAGCCCGCTGTCGGCGCCGACCAGCCCGGCCTCGGCGAACACCACCTCGCGCAGGGTGCGGGTCAGGAAGAAACTGCGTCCGCCGCTGGCCACCGGCAGCACCGGCCGTTCCAGCCCGAAGGACCCCGCCACCATTTCCGACAGCCGGTCCACCGGCGCGCCGTCCTGGGTGCCGCTGGTCAGATAGACGCCGCGCAGCAGTGCCCGTTCCTCATAGCGGTTGGGCTCGAAGATCACCATCAGCAGGTCGGCGATGGCCGGCTTCAGGGCGGCGATCTGCGCCGGGAACAGGGTGTCGAGCGAGCGGCGCTGGATGTCGGATTCGCCATGGACGCGGTCCAGCACGCGGCGGGCGATCCGCCCAGTCAGCGCGTCGAACTCCTCGCCGAAGCGGTAGACCGGGGCGTCGTCGCCCTTCCGGCCGTCGTCCAGCGGGAAGGTGACGCCCCAGACCTGCTCGCGCTCCTCGCGGCTGAGGTCATCGAAGAACTCGGCGAAGCCGGCGATCAGGTCGGCCTTGGTCAGCAGCACATAGACCGGCACGCGCGACCCGACCTGTCCGCGCAGCTCCTTCAGCCGCAGCTTCAGCTGTTCGGCATGACCCTTGCGCTCCGGCTCGCTCCAGGCGGCAAGCTCGGCAAGGCTGACGGCCAGCAGGATGCCGTTGACCGGCTGGCGCGGACGGTGGCGCTTCAGCAGGGCGATGAAGTTCTTCCACACCTTGCCGTCGATGGCCGGCTGGCTGTCCTGGGTGATGTAGCGGCCGGCGGTGTCGATCAGCACCGCCTCGTCGGTGAACCACCAGTCGCAGTTGCGGGTGCCGCCGACGTCGCGCAGCGCCGCCCGCCCCATCTCCGCCGCCAGCGGGAAACGAAGGCCGGAATTGGCCAGCGCCGTCGTCTTGCCCGCCCCCGGTGCGCCGATCAGCAGATACCAGGGCAATTGGTAGAGATAGCGCTGCCCCCATTTGCCGCCGAAGCGCGCCTTGCGCAGCTGGTCCAGCGCCTCGCGCAGGCGGCCGCGCAGCAGGTCGGTCTCCTGGCCGACGGCCTCGGAATCGGGATCGCCCTTGGCCACCGGCGTCGCCTTGGTCAGCGCCTGCACCATGCGGTCGTTGGCGCTTCGGTGGCGGTACAGCGACCACTGCATCGCCAGCGCCCACACCAGCAGGATGCCGAACACCACCGCCAGCCGGATGGTCGCATCCTCCAGCGGGAAGGCGCCGGACACGGCGACGAGCGGCCCCAGGAACCAGACGATGGCGCCCAGGCACAGCGCCGCGACCAGCGTCAGGAACCAGCGGGAGATCAGGGCGGAGAGGATGGATTTCAGCATCGGTGTTCCGCCATCGGTCAGGGCGCCAGCACGATGTCGACGCGCCGGTTGGCCTGCCGGCCCTCCGCCGTCGTGTTGGGGGCGATCGGGTCGGTGTCGCCGCGCCCTTCGGCGCTCAAGCGGCTCCCACCGTCCTTTGCGGCGTCGGCGCCCAGAATCTCGGTCATCAGCCTCTGCACCTTGTCGGCCCGCGCCTCCGACAATTCCTGGTTGGACGGGTAGCGCAGCGAACGGATGGCGACGCTGTCGGTGTTGCCGATCACGGCGATCCGGCCCTTCTCGGGACGCAGCGCCTCGGCCACATGCTTGAACACCTCGACATAGCGCGGTTCGATGCGGTCGCTGCCCGACGCGAAGACGTTCAGGCGGGTGCGGACCAGCACGCGGCCGTCGGTGCCGCCGCTGACCTCGACCAGCCCCGCCTTGATGTCGGCGGCCAGCGCCGCGGCGACGCGGTCGGCGACGGTCCGGCTGGGCGGCGGGGCGGGCAGGGTGGCCGGCGCCTCGATCCGCACGACCTGCACCGGCTTGTCCGGGATCAGCCCGGCCAGCCGGCGATAGGCGGCATCGGAGTGGTCGGCGAGCGCGAAGACGAACCAGGCATAGAGTGCCGCCAGCAGCGCCACGATCATCACCGCCGGAACCCACAGCGGGATGGTGGCCGCCAGCGGGCGGAAGCCGTCGGCCTGCCCGCGCCAATGCGGCGACAGGTCGCGTTCCGCCTCGCCGCGCTGCTTGCGGATGACGCGGTACAGCCGGTCACGCAGCTTCGCCAGATCGCTGTAGCCGCGCTGCATGACGCGGAACTTGCCCTCGAACCCCAGCGAAACGCAGAGGTAGAACAGCTCCAGCTCCATCAGGTGGCGGTCGGGCGCATCGGCCATCTGGTCGAGCAGGTCGAAGAAGCGCTCGCCGCCCCAGGTTTCCTTCTGGATGGTGGAGACCATGCTCTTGTGCGCCCACAGGCTCTGGCTGCCCCAGGGAGTCGCCAGCACCACGTCGTCGACCGTGGCGCACAGCGCATAGCCGGCGTTGCGGATCTGGGCGGCGGGCAGGCCGGCACGCACCGTCGCCGCCTCGAACCGCTGCATCTCCGCGATTACCCGCTCGCGCAGGGACTCCACGTCGCGGTGCTGGGGAAGGTCGCGCACCCGCACGACCATTGCCAGGATGGGCGCTGCGGCGGTGACCAGCGGGTTGTCGCTGACCGCCGTCAGCGCCGTCAGCGCCGCGTCGTCCAGCGGCCGGAAGCCGGGGGAGAACGGCGCCTGGACGGGGGCGGACGCGGGTGTCGGCGCGGCAGACGGCTTGGCCGATGCGAAGGCAGGCGGCGAGAAGGCTGCCGGAGCGGGGGCGGTGGAAAAGGACGGGGCGCCCTGGCCGAAGGCGGGCGGCACCAGCCCGGCCGCCGGAGCGGCGGCAGGAGCGCCGGACGGCGCGGCCGGGCGCTGGAACGCCATCGGCTGCATCACCGTGGCGTCGATGTCGTCCGGTTCGTCGAACGGGTTTTTGTCTGGCGGCGGCCGGACGCTCATGACGGCCCCTTCACGATCAGGTTGTGCGTGGCGGCGGGCGGCTGGTCGGTGGAGACCTTCGGCGCGGGTTCAGCCTTCTCGGCCTTGGGCGCATCGGCCTTCGGCTTCTCGGCCTCCGGCTTTTCGGCATCGGGCTTGTCCGCGTCGGGCTTGTCGCCCTCGGCCTCGCCGTCGGCGGCGGTCGCATCGCCGTCCTCGCCATCCTGCCGGACCAGCGTGATGGTGCTGCCCTTGGCGGTCAGGACGAAATTGTTCGCCTTGTTCGGCTCGACCGGCTGCAGGGCGCGCCAGCCGGCTTCCTCATAGGCGCGGAATCCGGCGGCGACGGCCAGCGTCTTGACGTCCGGCTTGGGCTGGATCGTCACGGACTGCTTGTTGTCGGGCTGCACCGCCAGCTCCTGCCGGTCGAGCAGGGTGGGGCCGAGCGTCGCCTTGTCCTGGTCCATGACCTGGAAGAAATCGGCATTGGCGAAGGCGTCGCTGGGGCCGAGCTGGTAGAGCCGCAGCATCACCGGCGACGGCCGGCCGCTGGGATCGGGGTTCAGCGCCTTCGCCCCCACTACCGTCAGCCGGATGGTGGTCGGCGGCGGCGGTTTCGGGGCGGACGAGCATGCGGCCAGAGCCAGCGCTGCGGCCAGGGCGGCAGCGGACCATGTCGTCTTCCGGATCCGCATCCAGCCGGCAATCCTCTGCATCACCACACCTTTCCCCTTATACGTTCGGGTATAGCAGGGCACGAATGGATGGTCATCCCTAACCAAAGGCGCCGGCGTGACAATTCCTCGACCGCCGGCTGGAGAGGTTGAACCGGGGTCGCCAGCGGGACAGACTCGGGGCAGGGGGACGGTCCACAACGCTGCGGCGAACGGAATAAAGCTGCTTCGCGCGCTGTTGGTGGTGCGGATCCTCGGGGGACAATCAACGAAGGTACCGATGCCATGCCCATGCTTTGGACCCGGATGAGAGCCGAACTGGGCGACAGCGACGCGCAGTACCGGCTGGCGGAGATGCTGCGGACGGCCGATGTCGTCGCCTCCGTCCCCTGGTACCGGCGCGCGGCCCGCCAGGGCCATGTCGCGGCGCAGACCATGCTGGCCTTCCTGCTTGCCAACGGCATCGGCGTGCCGCCCGACCCGCGCCGGGCGGTGTCCTGGTACCGCCGCGCCGCCGCCAAGGGCGATGTCGGGGCGCAGAACAACCTGGGCTTCATGCATGAACATGGCGCCGGCGTGCCGTGCGACCCGGCCAAGGCGGCGCTGTGGTACCGGCTGGCCGCGCTGCAGCACTCCGCCCCCGCCCAGGTCAACCTCGCGCTTCTCCTGCTCGACGGCCGCGGCGTCGACCGCGACGAGGTCGAGGCGGTGCGCTGGCTGCGCGCCGCCGCCGAACAGGGCCATCCCGCCGCCCAATACCGCCTTGGCCTGTGCCTGCGCGAGGGCGTCGGCCTGGAGCGCGATGCCGCCGAAGCCGCCCTGTGGCTGCAGGCTGCCGCCGCGGCCGGCGACCGCGAAGCGCTGGTGGCGCTGGCCGACCTGCGCCAGACCGTCGTCCCGGCCTTTGCCGACGACAGAACGGACAGAGGCGGGGCCGGCAGCGACGCGGAGGATGAGGACGAGGCGATGGTTTGGCGGCATCAGGCGGAACAGCGTCCCATGCAGGACGCCCGTGCCGGAGCGATGCCGCCGGGCTGACGCCCGTCCCAACCGGCCTCCATCACTCGATCACGCCCAGCTTGCGCCAGACCGGCAGGCTGTTGCGCAGGCACCAGTCCATGCTGTCGGCGATGGCCTTGCGGCTGGCGTCGTCGGCATTCTCCGGGGCGGCCAACCGGCGCATCGCGTGGCCGACCAGCGCGTCCAGCGTCTCCGGCACGCCTTCGCACAGGCCGTCATAGAGCAGCGCCTCCATCGTGCTGACATGCAGGCCGGCCCCGCCGACCGAGGCGGCGAAGGCGCTGCTCTTGCGCCCCTCGCTGGTGGCGAGTTCGTTGGCGGCGGCGCGGTTGTGGGCCAGCACGCCCGGCAGCGGCGTCACGGTTTCGGGCGGGTTCGGCACCGGGATCGCTTGGTTGGAGCCGGTCAGCATGCCGGCGATCTCCACCGCCGACAGGTTGCCGCCGGCCCGCCGCACCTCCGGCAGCTCCATCAGGTCGCCGATGCGGCGCGGCCCTTCGGCCAGCGCGTCGAAGATCGGCTCGTAATGCTTCGCCTCCAGCGTCGCCTCGCCCAGCGGCACCTGGATGGTGGTGCGGGCGTCGGCGCGCGGAATGGTCAGCGCCATCGCCATGTCCATCAGCATCGCGTCGCGCTTGGCCACGCTAATGCGCCGGGCACCGCGCACGAAGACGTCGCGGCGGAAGGGCCGGCCGACGCAGTAATCCTTGAAGGTCTCGCGCAGGCTGGGCACGCCGATGCTGTCGAGCGCCTTGCGCTGGTCGGGCGTCAGGGCGAGGTCCGGGTAGTTCTCGAACAGGGTGGCGGAGCCGGCATAGGTCAGCTTCGCCTCGCCCAGCTCGCGCGCGACATCTACATGGTAGAGCGGCTGCCAGCTGCCGTTCAGATACTCGTGCGCCAGATAAACCGACTGCTCGGTGCTGTTCTTGGCCTTGGTCTCGCCGCGCAGCTTGCCGAACATCGCCTCGTCGCCGAGGATCTTGGCGCCAGCCTTGTAGAGCTGTTCGGCGAAGTCCAGACCGGCCTTCACCTGAACATCGCTGCGCTCGTGGACCAGCCCGGAATACTCGTAGAGCAGCCGCTGCAGCGGCATCATCGGCGCCCAGCCCGGCATGGCGTTGTAGCTGACATAGACCAGCCCGCCCGGCTTCAGCTTCTTCGCCAGGAAGCGCGCGATGGCGCTGCGGTTCATCTGGCTGACCCAGCTGTAGACGCCGTGCAGCGTGACGAAGTCGAACTCCGGCAGATCCGGCCCCTCGCCGTCGGCCATCTCGGCGAAGCTCGCCTCATGGAAGCTGATGTTGGTCAGGCCGGCCGCCTCGGCGGCGTCGCGGGCGCGGGCGATGTGGGCGGGGTGGAAGTCGACCGCATGGAACCGCCCCTGCGGGTTGGCCGCCGCGAACAGCGCCACCGTCGTGCCGTGGCCGCAGCCCAGTTCGCAATAGTCGAACCCGCTTGCCGTGGACGGCGGGGCGATGCCGTTGATCAGGCAGCTCAGCGTCAGATGCGCCGGCCCCTGTTCGCGGTAGAAGCCCGGCAGATATTCGATGTCCGACACATAGCCGGCGCTCCAGTCGCTCATGGGGTCCTCGTTGGTCTAAAGCGGGGGCGTCGCAATGGCACGCCTTACAAATCCTGCATCGGAAACACCGCGTCCTTGCGCTCGACCGGGCTCGGCGCGTGCAGCACCCAGCCGTTCCAGCCAAGCCGCGTGGCATCGCGGTCGTCCTCGCCGGCGGCCAGCCGGGCGCCCGGCACCTCCGGCGCCTGCAACGTCACCTGAAGCTCGAAATCCAGCTCCGGCCCGACATACATGCGGACCAGATCCTGCAGCTTCCGGAACTCGCGGCCTTCCGGCATGAAATCGCGGAACTGGTCGTGGTTCAGCGGGCCGATGCGCAGCCGGAACTTGCCCTGGACGTCCCAGGCGCGGTCGCCGGCCAGCGCATCGATGCCCAGCCGGCAATGCTGGCCTTCCGGTTCGGCCAGCGTCGGCAGCCGCGTCTGCCCGTCGGCGGCGATCGGCAGCCAGCCACCGACGAAGCTCTCCACCGTCACCGGCCGGCCGAGAAAATCCGACAGCATCTCCTGCAGGTCGGCGGCGGAGTGGGTTCCGCGCGACAGCAGCCCGGAATAGTGCAGGAGCGTCTCGTCCTCGACCACCAGCCGCTTGGTCAGCGACGGCTGGCCGATGCCGACGAAGCTGGACAGCGTGGTGCTGACCGGATCGGGCTCGCGCGACCCTTGCCCGCGCTCGAACGACACCGGCAGCCGGTACTTTGCCCAGGCACGGTAGAACAGCGAGAAGCTGCGGTGATGGAAGACGTCGAAGAAGTCGCGCAGCGCCCGGTTCCGCTCGCGCAAAGACCGGATCATGATCTCGGTGTAGTGCTGCGGCAGCACGCCCAGCGGCCCGACCAGCCCTAGGAAGGTGCCGACCACCGTCGGCGGCCGTCCGTCCTGTCCCGGCTCCGCCCCCGCCACCTGATTGCCGGGGAAGGTCAGCGAGGTCTCGGCGCGCAGGCGCACCACCTCCTCGCGCGGGTCATGGTCATGGCCCACTGCGTGGCGGCGGGCGTTGCGCGGGTCGCGCGCATCGCGCCGGGCCTGCCATTCCAGCACCCGCACCGCCTGGAAGAAGTCGAAGCGGTGGGGGGTGCGGAACAGCCGGTCGATCACAGAAGCGGGCGATTGCCGGCGCGGGCGGGCCATGTGCGGAGCACTCCGGTGCGGCCCTTGACCGTAGCGGTCAGCCGCGTGAAGGAATTGATCGAGCAGTACAGCCCCAGGAAATGGTCGAGGATCATCGCCAGCAGGAACATGCCGCTGCCGCTGAAACGCTGCGGGTCGAATTCGATGCCGACGTCGATGCCGCGGCAGATGGCGTCGCCCCAGGCGACGTCGCCCGGCCGCGACGGCGCCCGCGCGGTGCCGCGCTTGGTCGTCACCTTGACGAGCCCGTCGGCGATGCCGCGCGTCTCGGCCGAATCGCGGAAGTCGTAGAGCCGCAGGATCTCGCGCAACGCCTCCGTCCCCTCCGCCCCGCCGGAGATCGACAGGTGGTTGAGCAGCAGGTGGGAGACCAGGCGCCAGCGGTGCCCCTTGCGCTCGGCAATGCGCAGCGTCGGCGTCGGCGGCGTCAGGCAGGCGACGCCGGCCACCGCCGCCATCCCCTCCATCAGCTTCAGGTGCGGATGGCCACCGCCATAGGGCAGTTGCGAGGGCAGGTCGCGGTTCAGGCAGGTGGTTTCGACCGACAGCACCGATTCCGCCTCGCTGGACGGGTCGAAATCGAGATCGACCAGCGCCAGATGCACTTCCGTCCCCGGATCGCGCCCGCCGGCCGGACGGCGGCTGGCGGTGTAATAGGTGCGGCTGACCGCCTCCACCCCGCCATGGCGCAGGCCGTAGAAGGGCAGGAAGCGCCGCTGCTTGCCGTCGGGATCGGTGGCCAGCACGCCGTCGACCGAATAGACCTCCAGCGCGCCGGGGCGTCGGGCGTCGGGCACCACCCGGTGTTCGTGCTGGGTCTGGGTCAGCGCCACCGGCTCCGCCCGCTGGCGGAACAGATTGACCACCGGGGTGCAGCCCAGCGCGAAATTGTCCTTCGACACCGCACGCTCCAAGTCGCCGTCGGTGCTGTTCAGATAGATGAAGATCTCCAGCGTGTTGCCGGCGCGGCGCAGCACCTTCGGCGAGATGTTCAGGTCGAAGAACAGGAACTTCTCGGGGAAGGCGAAATATTCGGTCAGCAGCCGGTAACCGCCGTGGGAGCGGGCGGGGTAGGGCAGCATGCCCTCCTCGTCGCCGAAACCAACCGGGCGGATGGCGTCGGGCCCGAGGATCACCGCGTTCGGGTCGTGCGGATCGTCAGCCAGCGCCACCGAGACGGCGTTGTTGAAGATCAGCTCGTGAAGGGCATAGACCTGCTGCGGCTGGCCGCGCAGGAAGAAGCGCAGGGTTTCCGGCCCCAGCTCGGTGAAGCTCATCTCCGGCACGCGGCAGCGCAGGGTCAGCCGCAGTGCCGCCACCGCATCGCCCGCCCGCGGATTGGGCGGCGCCACCAGCGGCCGGCCGCTCAGCACCGCCTGATCCAGATCGATCGGCCACAGCGTCGCCGGATAGACGGTGCGGAAGCGGCAGGTCTCCCCGCGCAGCGCTTCGGTCTCCAGCTCCGTCCCCTTCGGTACGGTGTGGGCGCCGGTCAGGTCGGGGCTGCTCCGCATCTGCACCACCGCCATCGACGGGATCGGCGCCAGATAATGCGGGTAGAGCACGTCCAGCAGCGTGTCGACCAGCTCCGGATACTCGTCGTCCAGCTTGCGGCTGATGCGGGCGTTGAGGAAGGCGACGCCTTCCAGCAGCCGGGCGACATGCGGGTCCTCCACCGCGTCGGCGCTGAGCCGCAGCCGGCCGGCGATCTTCGGATGCGCCTCCGAGAACTCCGCCGCCATGCGGCGCAGATAGGTCAGCTCGCGGTTGTAATAGGGGAGGAGTTCGTCAGCCACGGGCCTTGCTCGTCACGGAGACCATGTTGGAGGTGGGATCGACCACCGAATCGAAGACCATCGGCTCGGGCGCCGGGTCGGCGTGGATCAGCGCCTCGATCCGGAAGCGCAGCGTGCGGTCGGCCGGGTCGCTGTTCTCGACCATGCTCACCGCCAGATGGGCGAAGCGCGGCTCCCACCGTCGGATCGCCGCCTCGATCTGCGCCACCACTTCGCGCCGGCGGGATTCGGTGGCGACATTCTCCACCAGCAGATCGTGACAGCCATAGCCGAGGATCGAATCCGCCAGCTCCGTCAGATCGTCCGGCCAGCCCAGCACCCGGCGCCGGGTGTTAAGCAGGTTTTCCAGGTCGCGCCGGATCGCCGCCCGCAGATCCGCCACGGTGTGCGGCCGCGGCGCCATATGCTCCGGCGTGTCGTCGAGCAGACGGTCCAGGACGGACAGGGTGATGGACTGGTTGCGATCCATGGTGACCTTCGTGTCTTCTCCCTCTCCCGTCCCGGGAGAGGGAAGGGGCCCATGCGCAGCATGGGAAGGGTGAGGGGTGATCCAAGGATCAGAAATCCATGTCCGGATCGCCCCTCACCCTCCCCACGCCTGCGGCGCGGGTCCCCTCCCTCTCCCGGGGCGGGAGAGGGCGTTAACCTCACACCGCCCCGGAGAACTCCAGCGTGCCCAGCTGCATCATCGGCACGGCCTCTTCCCCCACCAGGAAGCAGCGCTGGCCCTGCCCACGCACCGGCGCGTCCTCCGACCACTCCGTCACCCGGCCGAGCTTTACCGCGGCGTCGGCATCGGCGCGCGCGCCACCATACAGCGCCGGCAGATAGACCTCGCCGTCCGGGCCGCCGCGCACCGTCATGTGCGCCGGGCGCCACAGCAGGTCGCGCGGACGTTCGGGCGCGCGGAACTCGACCAGCTCCACCGTCTCGGTGGCGATCCAGAAATACTTGCCGGTGCTGGTGAAGACCTCGAAGAAGCCGCCGGTCAGGTCGTCCAGGTCGCGGAAATCCTCGAACGGCGTGCCGTCATGGCTGCCGGACACCGGCGGGCGCATCTCCTCGGCCTGGGCCAGCTTCGCCACCGCATCGGCCGTGTCGCCGGCGCGGAGCGCCACCAGCGCCTCCAGATGCAGGCGCAGATGGTCGGCGGGCTGGTCGATGAATTCCGGCACCCGGCCATCGGCGAACAGCTGGCCGCGCGCCTGTTCGGCGCGCACCAGCTGGCGGAACAGCGCCATGGTGACGGCGACCTGCGGTTCCTGCGTGCCGATGGTGTCGAGCTGCAGGTCGGCGCGCTCCAGGTTGCCGGCGAAGCTCAGCAGCTCGGCCAGGAAGACGCGGCGGTCGAGATCGGTCGGCTTCTTCTTGATCTCGCCGTTCAGCGCGGTGATCGCCTCGTCGAGGCGGCCCGCCTGGAACAGCTGGGCTGCGGTTTCGCTCATGATCGGTTTCTCCCCTGGATGGAACGCCTGACCTCGCCGTTATCGCCGGGTCATGCCGCTCCGCCGGTTTGGGCCAGCTCCGTCACCAGCTTGAAAGTCGAGAAGACCTGATCGAGCTGGAAGTGCGGCCGAAGATGGATGACGCATTGATAGTTGCCGGGCTTGCCCGGAATGGCGCGGACCTGGATGCTGCCCTCGCGCAAGGGATAGCGTGCCTTCTGGTCCAGGCTGGCGTCGTCGTTGCCCAGGCAATAGCCGTGCAGCCAGCTCTGCAGGTCGCGCTCGCATTCTTCCGGCGTGACGAAGGCGCCGACGCGGTCGCGCACCATCACCTTCAGGAAATGGGCGAAGCGCGCGACGCAGAACATATAGCGCAGCATGGCCGACAGCCGGGCGTTGGCCGTTGCCGTCATGTTGGTGTATTGCCCGACCCGCTGGACCGACTGGTTGCCGTAGAAGACCAGATAGGGCGTGTCCTTGCAGCGGCTGACCGGGATGAACCCCAACTCGTCCAGATCGCGCTCCAGCTGGTCGGAGATCGACACCTCGACCGAGAATTTCTGCGCCACCTTCGTGGTGTCGGTGGCGAAGTCGGGCACCACCAGCTCGGTCACCAGCCCGCCGCCGACCACGTCGCGCTGGGCGCCGCGGATGTCGGCGAACCAACCGTGATGCAGGAAGGAGCGGATCAGCACGGTGCCGAAGGCATAGACCGCATTGCCCCAGCAGTGATCCTCCAGCCGCATTCCACCTTCTCCGCCCAGCGATTCTTCGCGGTAGCGGAAGCCGTGGCGGGCCTGCGGATCGTCGCCATAGGGCTCGCGCATCAGCACGCGCGGAAGCGCGACGCCGACGAAGCGCGAATCCTCGGTTTCCTGGAAGCGCTGCCAGCGCTGGTATTCCGTCTGCCGCAGCACCGATTTCAGGTCAAGCGGCAGGCCAAGCTCGTGGAAGGTCTCCAGCCCGAACAGCTCCGGCGCGGCCCCGACGATGGCCGGGGCGAAAGCCGCCGTGGCGACCTGGGCCAGCCCCTTCAGGCCGGACACGTCGTCGGTCGGCCGCTCCCTGGTCGGGCGATGCTGCACCGCATAGTCGCACAGCAGTACGCCGAACGGACGGCCGCCGGGCATGCCGAATTCGTCGCTGTAGACCTTGTTGAACAGCTGGCTCTGGTCGAACTCGATGGCGCGTTCCTGATCGCGGCACAGTTCGGCCCAGGTCAGGTTCAGCAGCCGCAGCACCACCGTCTCGGCGGTCTGCGCCTGCTTCACCAGCGTGCGCACCCCGCGCCACGACGCCTCCAGCGATTGGAAGCGCTTGTGGTGCAGGATGGCGTTCACCTGCTCGGACAGCAGCGCGTCGATGGCCGCGATGTCGCGGTCAAGCGCGGCGCGCAGCGTGTCCAGGCTGTCATAGACGGGAAGGGTGATCCCGAACCACAGGCGAAGCGCCTCGCCCGGCCCCTCCGCCGCCAGAAAGGCGTCGAGCGGGCCGGGGTCGTCGCGGCCGATCGCCATGTCGACCGCCCGCAGACGCAACGGCCGTTCAAGGACCGTCGCCTCCGCGTCGTCGGCATGGAAGTCGGCCGCTGACTCGCTCATGCGGCTATCAGCCGGCCTGCGGGATGCGGGCGACCATGCGCATGGAGGTGGTCAGTTCCTCCATCTGCAGCCACGGGCGCATCCAGGCGACGGCGTTGTAGGAGCCGGGCTTGCCCGGAATCTCCTTCACCTGCACCTTGGCCTCGGCCAGCGGGTACTTCGCCTTCATCTCCTGGCCCGCGGCTTCGTTGCCGTTGACGTAGTTCAGGATCCAGCGGTTCAGCCACGCCTCGCAGTCGCTCGCCTCCATGAAGGAGCCGATCTTGTCGCGCGCCATGATCTTCAGGTAGTGGGCGAAACGCGAGGTCGCCATGATGTAGGGCAGGCGGGCGGAGATCGCGGCGTTCGCGGTCGCCTCCGGCCGGTCGTACTTCTTGGGCTTCTGCGTGGTCTGGGCGCCGAAGAAGACGGCGTAGTCCTGGTTCTTGTAGTGGCAGAGCGGCAGGAAGCCCAGCTTCGACAGCTCGGCCTCGCGACGGTCGGTGATGCCGATCTCGGTCGGGCACTTGGCGTCGCTGTCGCCGTCGTCCGAGGTGAAGGTGTGGAAGGGCAGGTTCTCCACCTTGCCGCCGCCCTCGGCGCCGCGGATGGCCGTGCACCAGCCATACTGCGAGAAGGCGTTGGTCAGGCGCTGGCCCATCGCGTAGGAGGCGTTCATCCAGCAATAGTCGTTGTGCTGCATCGGCCGGGCGATGCCGCCCTCGTACGGGGCCTCTTCGTACTCGAACTCTTCGATCGGCTTGGTGTTGGCGCCGTAGGGCAGGCGGGCCAGCACGCGCGGCATGGTCAGCGTGACGAAGCGGCTGTCGTCGCTCTCACGGAAGCTGCGCCACTTGGTGTACTCGACGCTGTCGAAGATCTTCTCGAGGTCGCGCGGCTTCGACAGCTCGGTCATGTCCTCGAAACCGAACAGCTTGGGGCTGGCGGCCGAGATGAACGGCGCGAAGGCGGCCGCCGCGACGTTGGAGACGCCGGACAGCAGCTCCATGTCGTCGGGGTGGTTGGTGAACTCGTAGTCGCCGATCAGGGCGCCGTAGGGCTCGCCGCCGGCAATGCCGAACTCGTTCTCGTAGATCTTCTTGAACAGGTTGCTCTGGTCGAACTCGACCGCCTTGGAGATGTCCTTGTACAGGTCCTTCTTCGGGCAGTTCATGACGCGGATCTTGAGCGTGGAGCCCGTCTCCGAGTTCATGACCAGATAGTTCAGGCCGCGCCACGAGCCTTCCAGCTTCTGGAACTTCTCGTGGTGCATGATCGCGTTGAGCTGCTTGCTGATCTTGGCGTCGATCGCGGCGATCGCCTTGTTGATCGTCTGGCCCAGGTTCTTGTTGAAGGTGACCGTGCCGGCCAGCGCTTCCTGGGTCAGGGTGCGCAGCAGCTCCTGCGCGCGGTCCGGCTCGGTCTGCTTGGTGGCGGCGATGGCCTGGTCGAGGATCGAGAGGCCGGTACCTTCGGCGACCGCGCCGGCGGCAGCGCCCTGGGTCTGAGCGTCGCTCATGGGATCAGCCCTCCTTCGTCTCGGAGCCGAGCTCGCCGCTCAGCGCCTTCAGCTCGTCGGTGTTCTGCAGCACACGCTCCAGCAGGCCTTCCAGCTCTTCCGAGCGGTCGGCCTTGCTCAGCAGGTCGCGCAGCTGGTTGCGGGTCTCCAGCAGCTTGCGCAGCGGCTCGACCTGCTGCACGACGCGGCCCGGCTCGAAATCCTCCATCGACTTGAAGGCGAGATCGACCGACAGCTGAGTGCCGTCGTCGGCCAGCGTGTTGTCGACCTTCATCTTCAGGCCGGGCGTCATGCGGGCCATGACGTCGTTGAAGTTGTCGCGGTCGATCTGAATGAACTTGCGGTCCTTCAGCGGCTTCAGCGGCTCGGTCGGATCGCCCGAGAAGTCGCCGAGGACGCCCACCACGAAGGGCAGCTCCTTGACGACGGTCGCGCCTTCGGTCTCGACGTCGTAGGTGATGTGGACGCGGGGCTTGCGCACGCGATCCAGCTTCTGGTGGATACTCGCCATGTGATCGGACCTCCCTGCTCACGCCGTAGGATAGGCGATGATCGTCAATACCCGGATTGCTCTGCCGGCGGCGGCGCCTTGGCGCCCGAGGCGATGAAGAACTGCCGCCGCGTTTCCTCGTCGGTGATGAGTTCCTGCAAAAGCTCCTGCAGCGGCATACGGCCGCGGCGCACCACCTCCTCCAGCGTGTAGGAGATGGGGGAATGGGGTTCCGTCTTGCGGAAGAAATCGGCAACCTGCAAGAGGACCTTGAAGGCCTCCTCGCGCGTTGTCACAGCCCCACTGGCCTGCACCTTCGCCGTTGCGGCCACGGCTCCGCCGCCGGCCGCCACCAGCTCGGTCGATCCCGAGGGGGCGTCGTCCGCTGCCGGCTCGTCGCCGGACAGGGTGGCCAGACGGTCGCGCGCGGCGTAGTTCACCGCGTCCAGCGCCGCCGTCAGCACGTTGCGGATGTTGCCGGCGGGCGGCGCGTCGTAGCCGGCCTTGTCGTACAGGGTCTTGCCCAGCGCCTCGAACTCGTCGATGGCGCCCTGGATGTCCTCGACCAGCGTCTTGAAGTCCGACGCCGGCGTTTCGCGCACGCTCTGCTCGAACTGTTCCCAGGTGACGGCGCCGTTGTCGATTCGCGCCTGCCGGCGCGCTTCGTCGGTGATCTTCGCCAGCTCCACCGCCTGCTCGTACTGCCAGAGCGAATAGGGGATGTCCCCCATCGTCAGCGGCACCTTGCGGATCGGCTGGATCAGCGTGCCGTCGGCGGATTCGCCGTTCAGGCCGGTCAGCGGGCCGACGCGGGTGGCGATGCCGTCCTCGTCCGGGGCGGGATACAGCCCGTCCCAGAACCGCTCCACCAGGCCGCGGGCCAGCGCGAAGCCGTCACGCAGGCCGGCATAGCCCTCCGCCCGCAGCAGCGCCTCGATGAACCAGGCGGTGACCTCCAGATCCTTGGCCTGGGTGCGCAGGATTCGCGGGCTGACCTCCAGGATGGTGCGCCACTCCGGCAGAAGCCCGCCGGCGTCATCCTCCACATCCATGGAGCGTTCCGCGGCGCGGGCGGCGCTGCGTGCATCCTTGACCGTGTAGTAGTCCGCCGATGCATTCTCGCGCAGGTCGATTCCCGATTCGGAATCACCCTCAATCGGCTGCAGAAGCTCTTCAATGTCGAAAATTTGCGGTGACGCCATGTAAGGAGAGCACCCTTTCCGCGTTCATATGAAGGAAGCAATAGTCGCCCGCCGGCGTTCCCGCGAGTTTGGGAGTAAGCGTTCGAGCCGCAAAATTGATAGCGTTACTTATGATGGTTCGACAAGGCTATTCGTCATGGTGCGTCTGGACGAACGAAATATTGCAGATGCGTAACAAATTAGCCGGTGGGCTACCCAGACAAGCTTGACGAAACGCAATTGCGGATGAATGCTGCCGGTCTGACGTCGGAACGAAGCCCCTCGGGATGCCTTTTGCGATGACTCCTGACGCCGACCCGTACAACCCGAAAGACGCCGCCACCGGCTTTCCGGCCGATGTGGCCGTGGAAACCGGTGTGCCCGTGCTGGTGGAAAAGCGCGATGCCGCCGGCCGGCTGCTGGCACGGGTCGGCATTGCCGCAGGGATGCTGGAGGGGCCGTGCCTCTTCTTCGCGGAGGATGGCGAGACGGTGGTGTCGCGGATGACGTTCCGCTCCGGCCGTCCGCTTCTGCCGCAACCGCCGGGCGTCCCGTCGCCCTTCCTGTCCGACAGCCCGGTGGTTGTCGGCGAATCGCTGTTCTGACCGGCCGGAGTCACCAGGATGCCGCCTGCCGCCCGCCTCGGCGACCTGATCAAACAGGACACGCCGCACTGCCACGCACCGATCCACCCGCCGGCCCCGGTGCCGGCGCCGGCGCCCCATCCGGGGCTGCCGCTGGCGATCATCCTGGGCAGTCCGACGGTGCTGATCGGCAAGATGCCGGCGGCGCGGGTGACCGACATTTCCGCCCCCTGCGTGCTGCCCGGCTGCATTCCCGCCGGTCCCGGCATGATCTCGCAGGGGTCGGGCACCGTTCTCATCAACAGCCTGCCGGCTGCCCGGATCAACGACATGACCGCACACACCAGCTGCGTCGCCCCGATCCCCGCACCGGTCGGCAAGGTGCTGCCGCCCGGCTGCCCCACCGTCATCATCGGCGGCTGACCGCATGCGCCTCGGCCATTTCGAGACCCTGCGCCCGGTTTGCCCGCGCTGCCTCGCCACCGGGGGTGCCGCGGTGCCGCTGGCGCTGGGCATGGTGGTGGAGGCGACCGCGGACGAGGTGCGCTGGGGCACGCTGGTGTGCGGCGACGGCGCCTGCGCCATGGAATATCCCATCGTCGACGGCGTTCCGATCCTGGTTCCAGACCTGCGCGGCTGGATGGCGGCCAATGGCCATCTGCTGACCACACGCACCGACCTTCCAGCGGCGATGGAGGGGGTGCTGGGCGACGGCTTCGGCCCCGACAGCGCCTTCAACGCCACGCGGCAGCACCTGTCCAGCTATGGCTGGGATCATTACGCCGACCTCGACCCGGCGCTGCCGCCGGGGCAGGGCGGATCGGTGGTGCGCTGCCTCGCCGCCGGGCTGGAGCGGCTGGGCGCGCTGCCCGCCGGGCCGGTGCTGGATCTCGGCTGCGGCGCCGGACGGACCAGCTTCGAACTGGCGGAACGGACCGGCGGCCTCGTCGTCGGGCTCGATCTGCATTGGCCGCTGCTGATGCTGGCGCGGCAGGTGATGGAGCGGGGCGAAGCGGTCTTTCCGCTGCGCCGGTCCGGCATCGCCTATGACCGCCGTCGGATCGAGGCCCGGTTCGCCGGGGCGGAGCGGGTCGATTTCTGGATCGGCGACGCCCTGTTCCCGCCCTTCGCGCCGCAGCGATTTGCCCTGGTGACGGCGATGAACGTGCTCGATTGCGTGGCCTCGCCGCCGGCGCTTCTGCACGCCATCGACGGGGCGGTGGCGGATGGCGGCGGCGCGCTGCTGGCGACGCCCTTCGACTGGTCGACCCAGGCGACGCCGGTGGAGGCCTGGCTCGGCGGCCATTCCCAGCGCGGCGACGATGCCGGCCGCTGCGAAGCGGTGCTGGCCCGGCTCCTGACGCCGGGTGCCCATCCGCAATCGGTCACGAGGCTGCACGTCCAAGGAGAACCGGTCGATGTTCCCTGGACGGTGCGTATGCATGACCGCGCATTCATGCAATATATGACGAATTTGACAATGTTACGCGCATGTTCCGGGAAAGATGCGGGAAAGTTTCATTCAGCCTGAGAAGCATTGCTGTGGATTTTTCGAAATAGCTTGGCCAGAGTTCGCGGTACAGCCACAGGACGAACCGGCCGGCCGGTTGAGATGGAGCGGGCGCCATGGGCGCTCTGCCCGCACGGGTTGAAGACACGAAAGCACATGAAGGGGGTGGAGCCATGGTGGCGGTCGATCTGCAGAGCATGATTTCCCGGCTGAATCCTCTGTGCCGGCGGGCGCTGGAGGCGGCAGCCGGACAGACGCTGTCGCGCACGCATTACAATTGCGAGATCGAGCACTGGCTTCTCCAGCTGATCGGTGCCGCGGACGGCGACATCTCCGCCATCCTGCGCGTCTACGAGATCGACGCCGGCCGGCTGTCGGCAGACCTGACGCGGGTGCTGGACAAGCTGAAGACCGGCAACAGCCGCGCCCCCGCCCTGTCGCCCAACCTCGTCCAGCTGATGCGCGAGGCGTGGGTGCTGGCCTCGCTGCAATATGGCGAGGGGGCGGTGCGCTCCGCCCATCTGCTGGCGGCGTTGCTGTCCGACGAATCGCTGTCCGCCCAGGCGCGCGACATGTCCGGCCAGTTCGCGAAGATCACCGCGGATGTGCTGCGCCGCGACCTGCCCAAGATCGTCGCCGACACGGCGGAGGCGCGCACCAGCGCCCCGGTCGCCGCGGCGGGCGGCGCTGCCGGCGGGGCCGCCACGGGCGGTGCGCCGAAGGCGGGCGGGGCGACCCCCAACCTCGACCAGTACACCATCGACCTGACCGACCGCGCCAAGAACGGCAAGATCGATCCGGTGCTGGGCCGTGACGCCGAGATCCGCCAGATCATCGACGTGCTGACCCGCCGCCGCCAGAACAACCCGATCCTGACCGGCGAGGCCGGCGTCGGCAAGACGGCGGTGGTGGAGGGCTTCGCGCTGCGCATCGCCGCCGGCGACGTGCCGCCGGACCTGCGCAACGTCCGCCTGCTGTCGCTCGACCTCGGCCTGCTCCAGGCCGGCGCCGGCATGAAGGGCGAGTTCGAGAACCGGCTGAAGGGCGTCATCGACGAGGTGAAGGGCTCCAGCCAGCCCATCATCATGTTCATCGACGAGGCGCACACCCTGATCGGCGCCGGCGGACAGGCCGGCCAGAACGACGCCGCCAACCTGCTGAAGCCCGCGCTCGCGCGCGGCGAGATGCGCACCATCGCCGCCACCACCTGGGCCGAATACAAGAAGTATTTCGAGAAGGACCCGGCGCTGACCCGCCGCTTCCAGGTGGTGAAGGTGGAGGAGCCGGCGGAGCCGGTCGCCGTCGACATGATGCGCGGCCTGACCGCCACACTGGAGAAGCACCACAAGGTCCGCATCGTGACCGAAGGGCTGATCGAATCGGTCCGTCTGTCCAGCCGCTACATCCCGGCGCGCCAGCTGCCCGACAAGGCGGTCAGCCTGCTCGACACCGCCTGCGCCCGCGTGGCGATGAGCCAGACCGCGACCCCGCCGGCCATCGAGGACCGCCGCCGCACCATCCAGCTGACCGAGACCGAGGTCGCGATCCTGGAGCGCGAGGAGGCCATCGGCATCGACCATGCCGAACTGCTCGCCGCGCTGAAGGACAAGATCGCCGCCACCCAGGCCGATCTGGAGACGCTGGAGGCGCGCTGGACCAAGGAACTGGAGCTGGTCAAGGCGATCAACGAGACGCGCGACCAACTGGTCGCCGCGCACGAGCAGGCCAAGGCACCGGCCGCAGAGGGCGCAACTGGGGGTGCCGCTCCCGCGGAGCCGCTCGACGCCGAGGCGCTGAACGCCAAGCTGAGCGCGCTGACCGCCGAGCTGACCGCGCTGCAGGGCGAGGATCCGCTGGTCAAGGTCGCGGTGGACGGGCAGGCGGTGGCCGAGGTGGTCGCCAACTGGACCGGCGTTCCGGTCGGCCGCATGGTCTCCAACGAGATCAAGACCATCCTGTCGCTCGCCGACCGCATGAAGGAGCGGATCATCGGCCAGGACCATGCGCTGGACGCCATCGCCCAGGCGATGTGGACCAGCCGGGCCAAGCTGACCGACCCGCGCAAGCCGATCGGCGTCTTCCTGATGGTCGGCACGTCCGGCGTCGGCAAGACCGAGACGGCGCTGACGCTGGCTGACCTGATCTATGGCGGCGAGCAGAACGTCACCACCATCAACATGACCGAGTACAAGGAGGAGCATAAGGTCTCCCTGCTACTCGGCTCCCCTCCCGGCTATGTCGGCTTCGGCGAGGGCGGCGTCCTGACCGAGGCGGTGCGCCGCCGGCCCTACAGCGTCGTCCTGCTGGACGAGCTGGAAAAGGCCCATCCCGGCGTGCAGGACATCTTCTTCCAGGTGTTCGACAAGGGCACGATCAAGGACGGCGAAGGCCGCGACATCGACTTCAAGAACACCGTCATCATCATGACGTCGAACGCTGGCACCGACCTGATCCACAAGCTGTGCGCCGATCCGGAAACCGCGCCGGACGCCGACGGGCTGCTGGAAGCGCTGCATCCGGAACTGCAGAAGAGCTTCAAGCCGGCCTTCCTCGGCCGCTGCACGGTCATCCCCTACTTCCAGCTCTCCGACGAGAATCTGGCGAAGATCGTGGTCCTGCAGTTGAACCGCATCGCCAAGCGGGTGGTGCAGAACTACAAGGCCGCCTTCTCCTACTCCGACGATCTGGTGCAGAGCATCGTCAGCCGCTGCCAGGAGGTGTCGAGCGGCGCCCGCAACATCGAGACCATCCTCGGCCGCACGCTGCTGCCGGAGATCTCGTCCCGCATCCTCGCCCGCATGGGCGACGGCGAACCGATCACCCGCGTCCACGTCTCGGTCGATGGCGAAGACCGCTTCGTCTACGACATCGCCTGACACGCAATGACGCGGGAGGGCCGGGGCGGGAGCGTGAAAAAAGAACGGGCGGTGATGCCCGTCACAGCACCCGCCTCAATTCTTTCGTAACCATACAGCACCGATCAAGCTTACCCGTTAAGACAGACCTATAGAGAGAGCGAGGAGACCAACATGGCGATCTACATCAAGTATGACGGCATCGACGGCGAGGCCACCCACGAGACCCACAAGAAGTGGCTGGACGTCGGTTCGCTGCAGTGGGGCGTCGGCCGCGCCATCAGCACCCCGTCGGGCTCGACCGCCAACCGCGAGGCGTCGGAGCCGTCGGTGTCGGAAGTGACCATCACCAAGCTGATGGACAGCTCCTCGCCGAAGTTCTTCGTCGAATCCTGCACCGGCGCCATCGGCAAGAAGGTGCAGATCCACCTCGTCACCACCGGCAGCCCGGGCAACACCTATGCCGAGTACACCCTGACCAACGCCCTGGTCTCGGCCTACTCGATGTCGTCGGGCGGTGACCGTCCGTCGGAGTCGATCTCCATCAGCTTCACCAAGATGGAGTACAAGTTCATCCCGTACGACGACAAGAACAAGGCCGGCACGCCGATCTCGGTCTCCTACGACCTGTCGACGACCAAGAGCGCCTAAGTTCGGTTGCGCTTGCCCCCACCCCGATCCTCCTCTTCTTTGCAGGGGAGGGTTAGGGTGGGGGTAAAGCACCTGCCACCACTGATACTTTCTCTACTTCAAGGACCAAGCCCGCATGTCGGATGCGCCCACCATCTCGCAGACCGGCCGGCTTCTGTCGCTGACCTCGCCGTTGGGCGCGGACGTGCTGATCCCGGTGGCCGTCGAGGGGGAGGAAGGGCTGTCGCGCCTGTTCCGCTACACCATCACGATGATCTCTCCGCGGATGACGATCGCGCCGGCCGACATCCTGGGGAAGTCGCTGACGCTGTCCATCGCGCGCAAGGGCGGCGATCCCCGCATCGTCAACGGCATCGTCAGCAGCTTTTCCGCCGGGCCGCTGGCTCTGCGCGGCTATCGCGAATACACCGCCGAGATCGTACCGACCCTGTGGCTGGCCACGCTGCGCTCCGACTGCCAGGTCTTCCAGGAGAAGACCGTCGTGCAGATCGTCGATGCCATGCTGTCCGACTGCGGCGTCACCGAGGTGAAGAAGCAGGGCCTGTCCGGCACCCACAACGCCCGGCCGGTCTGCGTCCAGTACCGCGAGACTCACTTCGACTTCATCGCCCGCCTGCTGCAGGACGAGGGCATCTATTTCTATTTCCAGCACGAGGCCGGCAAGCACACGCTGGTGCTGAGCGACAGCGCGTCGGGCTACACCGACTGCCTGGACAAGGATGTCATCCACGCCGCCTCGGCACAGGGCAACACGCTGGCCATTGACGGCTGGGCGCATTCGCAATCCTACGTGTCCGGCAAATGGACGCTGAAGGACTATAATTTCGAGACGCCCAGCACCGACCTGACCGCCAGCACCACGACGGTGCTCAGCGTTCCCGCCTTCAAGTCGCACGAGATGTTCGGCTATCCCGGCGGCCATATGGTGAAAGCCGACGGCACCACCCTGTCGCGCCTGCGCATGGAGGAGACGGAAACCGGATACGAACGGGTGGAGGGCAGCGCCACCTATCGCGGCCTGTTCGCCGGCGGCAAGATCTCGATGACCGACCATGCGGTGACGGCGGAGGTCGGCAAGGGCTATGTCCTGACCGATCTGGCACTGAGCGCCCAGGACCAGAGCCATCTCGGCAACGGCGGCGTACCGCCCTCCTTCTCCTGCCGCTTCGTCGCGATCCCCGACGCCACCGTGTTCCGTCCGCCGCCGGTGCCGCGCCCGCGCACCCATGGGCCGGACACCGCGACCGTGGTCGGCCCCAGCGGCGAGGAGATCTATTGCGACAAGTACGGCCGGGTGCGGGTGCAGTTCCATTGGGACCGCAAGGGCACCAAAGACGAGAAGAGCTTCGTCTGGCTGCGCGTCGCCCAGACCATGGCCGGCAAGAACTGGGGCACCATCTTCACCCCGCGCGTCGGTATGGAGGTGCTGGTCGACTACATCGGCGGCGATCCCGACCGCCCCTTGATCGTCGGCTGCGTCTACAACGCGGAGAACATGCCGCCCTACACGCTGCCCGACAACAAGACGCAGAGCGGCATCAAGACGCGCTCCAGCAAGGGCGGCGACACAGCCACCTTCAACGAGCTGCGTTTCGAGGACAAGAAGGACGCGGAGGAGATCTACTTCCACGCCCAGAAGGACTTCACCCGGATGGTGGAGAACGACGACAAGCTGACCGTCGATCACGACCAGACCATCACCATCAAGAACGACCGCACCGAAACGGTGTCGGAAGGCAACGAGTCGGTCACGATCGCCAAGGGCAACCGCAGCGTTACCGTGTCGGAAGGCAACGACAGCCACGATGTGACCAAGGGCAACCAGTCCCTGACGGTGGGGGAGGGCAACCGCACCGTCACCGTCAGCAAGGGCAACGACACCCACACGGTCAGCCAGGGCAACCGGACGGTGGAGGTCGGGCAGGGCAACGACAGCCTCACCGTCGGCCAGGGCAGCATGGCGATCGACGTGAAGCAGGGCGACTATGCGCTGAAGCTCGGGCTGGGCGACGTGTCGGTGAAGGCCAGCACCGGCAAGATCACCATGGAGGCCACCACGTCCATCGAGCTGAAGGTCGGCGCCAACAGCGTCAAGATCGATCAGATGGGCGTCACCATCAAGGGCAGCATGGTCAAGCTCACCGGTGACATGCAGGTGCAGATCAAGGGCGCGATGACCCAGGTGAACGGTGACGCGATGGTTAAAATCCAGGGCGGCGTGGTAACCATCAATTGACGAAATACCGTCCACAGTGGGGCGGTCATCACAGCGGGGTTGGGACGGTGGACATCGGGTTGTTGCCGAAGTTGCGCTTTGCCCGCGCGGCCGAAGCGGTCGCGGGGCTGGACCTGTCGGCGGAGGCGAAGGCGCTGTTCGCGCCGAACGCCCCGACATCCGCCTACCTGAAGGCGCTGATCGACGCGGAGCTGTATGCGGACGCCATCCGTCTGCTGGGCATGGCTCTGCCGCGGCGCGAGGCGGTGTGGTGGGGCTGTCTGGCCGCCCGCGGCGCGCTTCCTCCCGAGCCGGCGCCTGCCGACGGCGCCGCGCTGGAGGCGGCGGAGGCCTGGGTCTTCCGCCCGACGGAGGAGAACCGCCGCGCCTGCTTCGCCCCGGCCGAGGCGATGAATTTCGAGACGGCCTGCGCCTATGCCGCCATGGCCGCCTTCTGGTCCGGCGGCAGCCTCGCCCCGCCCGACGCGGCGGTGGTGGTGCCGCCGGGTGACGGTCTGACCGGCACCGCCGCCGCCGCGGCGGTGCTGATGGCCGCCGCCGCCGTGCCGAAGGAGATCAAAGCCCGCCACCGTGCGGCGCTGGTCCAGGCGCTGGACATCGCCAACGGCGGCAGCGGCAAGGTAGGGGGGTGACCCGATGAAGCTGCGGCTGACCCTGATCCAATGCCCGCCGTCGCAGGGCGCCGACATTTCCCGCGATCTCGGCACCGGCCGGCTGGTGATCGGCCGCGGTCCCGATTGCGACTGGGTGCTGAACGACCCGGAACGGACGCTGTCCAAGGTCCACTGCATGGTGGAGTTCAAGGGCGGCGTCTACATCGTCATCGACAGCTCGACCAACGGCGTCTTCCTCAATGACGCGCCGGCTCCGATCGGCCGCGGCAACTCCGCCGTGGTGGGGGAGGGCGACCGGCTGCGCCTGGGCGGCTTCGTCATGCGCGCCGGCTTCGCCGCGGAAGAGGCGCCGGCCGCCAACGATCCCTTCCTGGCGGTGCTGCGCGGCTCCGACGCTCCGGCCCAGTCGGCGCCGCAGGCGGCCGACGACGACCCCTTCGCCCTGCCGGCCTTCAACAGCGGTACGGTGCCGGTGATGCCGATCCCGGACGACGAGGATCTGTTCGGCGACCTGCCGCGCGCCGACGACCGATGGAGCGGCAAGCCGTCCGGCGGCTGGCAGCCCACCGCCGCCCCGGGCCAATCGGCGGCGCAGCCCGGCTCCTACGGCAGCGATGCCGACTGGCCCGGTTCGGCCCAGCGCGATTTCTCGCCGGACAGCCTCGGCACCATCCGCGTGGCGCCCGAACAGCCGGCCTTCGACCAGGGAAGCGGCAGCGGCAGCGGCGGACTGTCGATCCCCGACGACTGGCTGGACGATCCGGTCGATCTGCCGCCGGCCCAGCCCTCGCCCGCGCCACCGTCCGCCGTTGCGACCCCGCAGCCCCAGGCGGACAGTCTTCCGCCGGAGGACTGGGCGGACGATCCGCTGGTGCCGCCCGCCTTCGCTGCCCGTCCGGCATCCGCCGCGCCACCGGCCGCCGACCCTGCCGCCGACTTTGCCTTTGACGCCGGCTTCGCATCCGGCCCCGGTTCCGACCCGCTGACTCGCGCGCTGGCCGACGTCGTGCTGTCGCTGGTGCGGCGGCAGGCTGCGCTGGAATCGCTGCTCGGCCTCGATCCGGAGGACACGCTGGCGCAGGGGAACTCACCCTTGCTCCGCGCGGCGGACGCCGACGATGCGCTGGCCCGGCTGCGCGCCTTGCCGGCGGGCGAGGCCGAGGCGCTGCTGCAGTCGGCCGCGGCCGACGGCGCCGCCCACCAGTCGGCGCTGCTGGCGGCGGTGCGCGAGCTGACGGGCGAGACGGCCGACGGCGGCACCCGGCTGGCGGCGCTCTACCGCCGGCTCCTGCCCATCCACCGCCATGCGCTCGGCGGCTGACGGCGGAAGACGATCCATGACGACGACCACCAGCCTGCAAGAGGGAAAGCGCCCATGAGTTGGGACGACAAGGTCATCTGGTCCGAAGGCATGTTCCTGCGGGCGCAGCATTTCCAGCAGCAGGACCGCTATGTCGAACGGCTGGTGCGCGGCCGGGTGGCGGGCTTGCGTCCCTTCGCCTGGGGCATCAGCGAGCTGACGATCAACCGCGAGCTTCTGGCCGTCGGCAAATTCGCCGTGCTGCGCTGCAAGGGCATCCTGGAGGACGGGACGCCGATCAACATCCCCGACGATGACGATCCGCCGCCGCCGCTCGACCTGCCGGAGACGCTGGCGAACAGCATCATCTATCTGGCGCTGCCGGTGCGCCAGCGCGGCGGCGTGGAGTTCGAGGTGGGCGAGAGCGCCGACGCCGCCACCCGCTATGTCGGCGAGGAGACCGAGACGGTCGACGCCATCGCCGGGTCGGCCAGCGTGTCGCGCATCCGCACCGGGCGGCTCCGCCTGCGCTACCGGCTGGAACGGCAGGAGCGCGCCGGCTACCATTGCCTCGGCCTCGCCCGCATCCAGGAGGTGCGGTCGGACCGCCGGGCCACGCTGGACGAGCGTTACATCCCGCCGGCCCTGAACGTTCAGGCGCTGGCCCCGCTGGCCGGTTTCGTCACCGAAATCCAGGGCCTGCTGAACAGCCGGTCGGAGGCGCTGGCCGCCCGCGTCGCCGGGTCCAACGGGCGCGGCGCCGGCGAGATGGCCGATTTCCTGATGCTTCAGGTCGCCAACCGCTCCGAACCGCTGTTCGCCAACATCGCCCGCATGCCCGACATCCACCCGGAACGGCTGCACGGGATGATGCTGTCGCTGGCCGGCGAACTGGCCACCTTCACCGCGGTCAACAAGCGGCCGCCCGCCTTTCCGCCCTATCGCCACGACGACCTGCAGGGCACGCTGGAGCCGGTGATGGCGGAGATCCGCCGCTCGCTCAGCGCGGTGCTGGAACAGACCGCGATCCCCATCGACCTGCTGGAACGCAAATACGGCATCCGCGTCGGCACCATCGCCGACCGCTCGCTCATCACCACCGCCACCTTCGTGCTGGCGGTGCGGGCGGACATGCCGGGCGAGGCGCTGCGCCGCAACTTCCCGGCGCTCGTCAAGATCGGTCCGGTCGAGCAAATTCGCGAACTGGTCAATGTGCAATTGCCCGGTATCCGAGTAAGGCCGCTGCCGGTCGCACCCCGCCAGCTGCCCTATCATGCCGGCGCTGTGTATTTCGAACTCGAACGCGGTAGCCCGATTTGGAAACAGCTTGCAACGTCCGGCGGAATCGCGGTTCATCTAGCGGGTGACTTCCCCCAGGTGGCGATGGAGCTTTGGGCGATCCGTGGCTGATGCATCACCATTTCATCATGTAGGGTTGCGATGAGGCTCGGCGGCGTGCTGGCCTTGCGCACGGGCGCCGTCATCGCCGCGACGGTGGCGACGGCCGTTCTGCTGTCCGTCGCCCTGTCCGGACTGAAGTTCGAACAGAAGCTGCGCGAGGTCACGTCGTCCCGCCTGACGGTGGTGGCGGACGAGATGAGGCGCAGGGTCGAATACGGGCTGACGCTGGGGCTCGACCTGTCCGAACTGGTCGATCTGCAGGCACAGGCCGAACGCGCCGCCTCCGGCGAGGAGATCCTCGGGGTGGAGGTGGTGGACGACCGCGGAATGGTGCTGTTCGCGTCCGACCGCAACAGTGTCGGCCGCCCCAGCCCGGTCCATTGGGGCGAGGAGCCCGGCAGCACGCTGCGCCAGCGCGTCGACGGCGACGTGCTGGTCATCGGCACCGGCGTGCGCAACAGCTTCGGCCAGACGGTGGGCGAGGTGATCCTGCGCTCCTCCCTCACCGGCCTGAAGGCGCGGGTCGCGGCGGTCGAGGACGGGCTGCGCCTCGGCACGCTGGCCCTGGTGCTGATCGCCGCGCTTGCGACATTCGCCGCCGTGTTCATCGTCGTGCGCCAGGGCGGCGGCCGCCGCGGACTGGCCGCCGGCGCGGCCCCACTGGGCATGGTGCGCGATCGTCTGAACCATGGCATCGCCGACGCCGACCGGGCCATGGAGGAATTGGAGCGGGAACTGGATGCGATGGCTCCCCTCGGCGGTCCATCGGTGACCATGGCATCGCCGATGCCGAAAGGGGCCGCGCCATGACCCGCGAAGGAAAGTCCCGCGCCGCGAAGACCGTGCCGTCGCGGCAGCGCGATCCGATCAGCGCGCTGGTGCTGCGGCTGACCATCGTCACGGTGGCGGTCCTGCTTGTGGCGGCGGGGGCGGCGTCCTGGCTGTCGCTGCGCAGCTTCGATCCGCTGTTCCAGCCGGAACTCGCGCGCAAGGCGCAGACGGTCGGCGGCCTGATGGCGGCCCAGATCGACCGCGGGCTTGGCGTCCGCATCCCGCTGGACCGGATGACCGGTCTCGACGCCCTGCTGGCGGCGGAGGTCGATCGCCACGACGACATCGCCTACATCGCGGTGACCGATCCTGCCGGACGCATCGTCGCGACGGCGGGCAAGCCGCTCGCCGGGCTGTCGTCCGTGCCGGCCGGCCGGCTGTCCGGGCCCGCCGACGGACGGCTGGTGAGCGGCTTCGTCGATGTCGAGAACCCGCTGGGCGGGACCGCCGCCGCGGCCGGCGCGCTGCATGTCGGCATCGACAGCGCCTTTCTGGCGAAGGCTTCCACCGATCTGGCGCTCGACGTGCTGTCGGTTGTCATCGTCTCCGTCCTGCTGATCTTCGAAGTGCTGCAGCTGGTGGTGAATCTCGCCATGCGGCGGGTGCTGACCCTGCGGCTGCTGGCCGACCGGGCGGAGGAGGGTGATTTCCGCGCCACCCTGCCCGTGATCCCCGGACCCGTCGGAACGCAGGCTGCCGGGGCCAATGACGACCGCGCGCTGGAAAGTGGCGTGCGGGGCGCGCTCGACAGCGTGAACGCCCGCCATGCCGGCCTCGCGGCGCGGGTGGCGGAGCTGCGGCGCCGGTTGGGTGACGACGATCCGCGGGTCGACCGGGCGGAGGCCGGGCTGGCCGCGCTCGCCGGCCGTTTCCGCTTCCGCGACCCGCAGTCCGCCGCCCCGCCGCCGACGCCGCTGAACCTCGTCTTCCTGCGTCTGCCGGTCTTCCTGTTCTGCCTGTCGGAAGAGCTGTCGCGCCCCTTCCTGCCGGCCTATGCCAAGTCCTTCGCCGGCGAGGTGCCGTGGCTGACGCCGGACATGGTGGTCAGCCTGCCGATCACGCTGTTCATGCTGATCTGGGCGCTGTCGCAGCCGGGCGGGGCGCGCTTCTCCGAACGCTGGGGCCGGGCGCGCTCCTTCACCATCGGCGCGCTGCTGGGCTCCGTCAGCCTGGCGCTGACCGCCTATGCCGGCTCGCTGTTCG
This sequence comes from uncultured Azospirillum sp., assembly GCA_965650625.1. Classification (GTDB taxonomy): domain Bacteria; phylum Pseudomonadota; class Alphaproteobacteria; order Azospirillales; family Azospirillaceae; genus Azospirillum. The sequence continues at coordinate 37,887 of CBFGPE010000014.1, forward strand.
AACTGATGCTGTGGCGCTGCCTGACTGCGCTCGGCTACGGGCTGGTGCTCATCACCGCGCAGGGCATCGTGGTGGACCACACCACGCCGCGCAACCGGGCGGCCGGCATGGCGATGTTCATCGGCGCCCTGCTGGCGGCCGGCGTCTGCGGCCCGGTCGGTGGCGGCATCATCGCCGATCAGGCGGGCTTCCGCGCCACCTTCCTGCTGGGCTCCGTCCTGGCGCTGGGCTCCGGCCTGTCGGTCAGCCTGCTGCTCCTGCGTGGCCGCTCCGCCGCGCGTCCGGCCGGCGCGGCCCCGCGTCCGGCGATGGGCAGCGCGCTGCCTCTGTTCCGCGACTTCCGCTTCTCCGCCCTGATGGTGCTGAGCGCGATCCCGACCAAGATCGCCTCGACCGCCTTCCTCTTCTGCCTCGTCCCGCTTCTGCTGACCGCCGACGGCGCCACCAAGGCGGAGATCGGCCGGGTGCAGATGATGTATTTCGTCGCCTTCATCCTGGTGTCGCCGCTGGCCGCCAGCCTGTCCGACCGCTGGCAGGCGCGGCGCGGCTTCATCGCCGCCGGCGGCATCGGCACGCTGGCCAGCTGCCTGCCCATCGTCGCCACCCAGGCGCTGTGGGGGCCGCCACTGGCCATCGCCCTGTTCGGGCTGTCCCAGGCGCTGGTCGGCGCGCCGCAGCTGACGCTGGTCTCGCAGATCGCCCGCGAGGGCGGTCTGCAGGAGACCGCGGCCATCGGCTGGTACCGGCTGATCGAGCGGCTGGGCGGCGCGCTCGGCCCCGTCACCGCGATGGCGGTGGCGGTCGCCACCTCCTACCGGGAGGCGATGCTGAGCATCGGCCTTCTGTGCGGGGCGAGCGCCCTCTTGTTCTGGATTCTCTTCCGCACCGGCCGGCCGGCCACCCCAGCGACCCGGCCGCAGGAGGCTTGACCGCGATGAGCGCGAACTTCTTCGACGAGGACGACCTCCTCCGCATCCGCCGCCGCTCTCTGCTGCGGCTGGCCGCCGCCGGCGGGCTGGCGCTGCCGGGCCTGCCGCTGGCCGGCAACGCGCTGATTGGATCGGCGCTCGCCGCCACGGTGCCGGACAAGACCTTCCGCATCACCATGGTGCTGGGCCGCGGCGAGAGCGACAACGAATATGGCTTCAAGGACTATCTGGCCCGCCGCGGCCTGAAGGTCGACTACACCATCCGCAACACCGGCGGCGACACCGCCAAGCTGCCGGGCATCATCGAAGAGATCAAGGACACCCGTCCCGATCTGATCTACAGCTGGGGCACGCCGCAGACCCGCGGCCTCGTCGGTCCCTTCGACGGTGCCGATCCGGGCAAATACGTCACCGACATCCCGGTCGTCTTCACATTCGTCGCCGCTCCGGTGGACGCGAAGATCGTGCCCGACCTCGCCCGTTCGGGGCGCAACGTCACCGGCACCATCCACATCGCCCCCATCGCGGTCCAGTTGAACACCATCCAGGCCTACCGGCCGATCAAGCGGCTGGGCGTCGTCTACAACCCGCAGGAACGCAACTCCGTCCTCACCATCGAGGGGCTCCGGGCGGAGACGGCGCTGCGCGGGCTGGAGCTGATCGAGGAGGCGGTGCCGCTGAACGACCGCGGCGAGCCGATTTCCGCCGCGGTGCCCGACGCCATCGCCCGCGCGGCGCAGCGCGGGGCCGAGATGCTGTATATCGGCCCCGACACCTTCATCGCCTTCCACAACCGCAGCGTCGTTGCGGCGGAGGCGTTGCGGTTGCATCTGCCGACCTTCTCCGTCACCGAACTGATCGTGCGCACCGACAAGGCGATGCTGGCGCTGGCGAGCAGCGCCTACGGCATCGGCCGCTTCACTGCCTTCAAGGCGGCGCAGATCCTGCTCGACGGCGTCAAGCCGGCGGACATCCCGGTGGAAACGCTGAAGCGCTTCTCCGTCATCATCAACATGGCCACGGTGCGGGCGCTGGAATACTACCCGCCCATCGGCCTCCTGAACTTCGCGGAAATCATCGAATCGTGAGTGGCGAATTATGAGCGTCCCGCCCCCCGTTCCCCTGCCGTTCGGCGCGATCCCCCTGCGCGGCGACGCCGCGCGCGCGGTCGCCGCCGTCCGCCTGCGGGCGCTGGCCGCCGATCTGCCGGACGGGCTGACCGTCCGCATGATGGACCTGGACGATTCCAACCTGCTCGCCGATTTCCGTGTCCGCGTGGTGGCGACGCTGGAGGATCCCGACCATTACCGCATGGCGGGCGAGGTCGGGAACTTCGTCGCCGACCATCTGGGCGACCGCGGCCTGACCGCCGGCATCTTCCGCAAGGGTGCGCTGGTTGCCTACGGGGCGCTGGGCCTGCCGTCGGCCGGCGATCACAACCGGGGCCGCGACCTCGACCTGCCGGAAGCGGAGCTGCCCTGGGTCGCGCACATGTCGTCGGCGATGGTCGACCCCTCGGAGCGCGGGCGCGGCCTGCATCACCGCCTGATCGACTGGCGGATCGAGGTGGCGGAGGCGCTCGGCCGCCGGCATCTCGTCACCACCGTCAGCACGCGCAACCACCGCAGCTGGGGCCATCTGGCCCGGCACGGCATCTATCCGAAGCGGCTGGTCCGCGTCGGCGGCGATCTGGTGCGGCTGCTGGTTCATCGAGACTTCACCGTCGACCCGGTCTTCGACACCGCCAGCGCCGAGCTGGTCGCGGTGGAGGAGCTGGCCTCCCGCTGGGACGTGTTCGACCGCGGCCACGTCTGGGGCCGCGTCGCGGCGGGCGAGGGAGCGTCGCAGCGCTGGTATGCCCTGTGCGGCCGGGAACGCGATTCGCGCTGATTGGGCCGCGCTGATCGAGAGCTGATCGGCAGACGGCCGGAGGGAGAGAACCGGGATGGGATCGGGCAGTTTCGGGGCGCGGCTGGCGGCGTTCGTGGCGGTGGCGGTGTTCGTCGCCGGCCTGTCCGCCGTCGTGCTGTGGACGCGCGAACAGGCGCGCCGCCTGGACGAGGCCGTGACCTCCCAGGTCGGCTTCGTGCTGAGCGAGGCGAAGACGTCGCTCGAAACCCAGCTGAACCTCGGCCTGGCGCTGGGCGACCTGCCGCAGGTCGATGTGCTGCTGGTCCGCGCCCGCGCCGCCCTTCCCGGCATCCAGTCCGTCGCCGTCCTGGACGAGGCCGGCACCATTCTCTTCTCCACCAACGCGGTGGAGGTGGGAGAGGCGCTGCCGCCCCGCCCGGCATCGGCAACCGACGGCCCTGGCGGCTCCAATCGCCCCGACGGTGACGTCAGCGGCTTCTGGTCGGAGGTGCGCGGGGCCGAGCGGGTCTATGGCGTCGGGCTCGCCACCAGCTTCGACACCGCGGCCGGCAGCGTGCTGGTGCGCATGCCGTCCGGCGCGATGGCGGAGCCGATGCGCCATTATGCCCTGACCCTGTCCATCGGCGCGGTTCTGATCGTGCTGCCGCTGGCCCTGATCGGCTGGCTGGCCGGGCTGGGGATCGCCGCCGGGCCGCGCCGGTCGCTGGCGGACCTCGCAGCATCCCTGGAAGGGCTGGGGGAGGGGACCACCGCTCTTCCTGCCCCATCCGCCGCTCCATCCGCTGCCCAGGCCCTCGGCCTGCCGGCACCCGCCTTCGCCGACGCGGTGCGGCGGCGCCTGACCATCCTCGACGAGGCGGAGCGCGAAGTCGCCCGCCTGGACGAACTCGCATGACATCGCGCAGCCATCGCTCCTTCATGCTCGGCATTCCGGCCGTCATCCTGCTGGCGGCGGCGCTGGCGATGGCGGGCATCGGGCTTCTCGGCACCTGGCTGGCGCAGGAGCAGCTGGGCGAGGCGCGCGCCGCCAAGGCCGCCGCGGTGGCGGAGGCGGTGCAGCACGATCTGGAGCGCGCCATCGGCTACGGCATCCCGCTTCCGCGGATCGAGGGGGTCGGCGCCTTCCTCCAGGGCATCGCCGACCGCAACCCGGATATCGGCTTCCTGGCGCTGACCGGCACCGACGGCGCGCTTCTCCAGTCGGCGGCCACCGGCGGCTCCCTTCCCGACCACAAGCAGATGGAGACGCTGGCGTCCTCGCTGCGCAGCCTGCCGACGCCCGAGACCCGCGCCGCGACCCTCCAGCCGATCGAGCGCGACGGCTTCCTGATCCTGCGCCTGCCGGTGCGCATCGGCCGCCTGTCGTCGGAAGGCGGTGGCGGCGGGGTGGGGCAGCCGCCCGCCGGCCATGTGCTGGTGGGGGTGCAGCCCGGACAGGTGCGCGGCCAGATCGCCGGGGAGCTGGCGACGGTGGCGCTTGGCGGTCTGGCGGTCCTGCTGCTGCTGGCCGAACTGTCCGGCGTGCTGGCCCGCGCCAGCTTCCGCGCACCACTGCGCCGGCTGGCCCGCGCGATGGAGGAGGCCGCGGCGGGACGCTTCGCCACGCTGCTGGGCCGTCGTCCGCGCGATCAGGTCGGCCGTCTGCTCTTCTCCTTCAACGCCCTGGTCTTCGGCCTGCACGAGCGTCGCCAGCGCTTCGCCGCCCATGCGGAAGAGGTGCGCGCCGCCGTCTTCGATCCGGAGGTTGCCGAGGCCGTCGACCGTACCCGACGCTCCGCGCTGGAAGCGCTCGGCTCCGGCCTGGAGGCCGCTCCCCGGCGAGAGGTCGACTCCCGTGCCGACGACATCCATTCCTTCGCCCTGCTGGCGGCGTCCGCCGCGACGATGCTGGTGCCGGCCGCCGGGGACCTGTCCGGCGGCATGCTCGCCGCCTTGCCGGCGGTCGCGCTTGCCGGTCTGGCTGCCGGTTACGCAATTCCCGCCCGCCTGCGCCGGATCACCGCCCTGCTGGCCGCGCTGATTCTGCTGGCGGCGGCCGTCGCGGCGGTTGCCGTGCCGTCTGCGCCGGTTCCAGCGTCCGGCTTCCTCGGCGCGCTGTCGGGAGGCTTCGCCGCCGGGCTGGCGCTGTCCTATGTGCGGCGGCAGACCGGGGACGGTGGCCTTCCATCGATCCTGCGGGCGCTGGCGGTCGGCGTCCTGGCCGCGCTGCTGTGGGCGGTGGCGGTTGATTGGGATGGCGGCTTGCTCGCCGCGTCGGCCCTGCTTCCCGCCGGGCTGGCCCTGCTGCTGGCGCGGCCCATCGTCGTTCCGCGGAGCTGAGAGGCCCCCATGCTGCTCCAGACCCGCATCATCCTGTTCGTGCTCGCCACCGTCACCATCGTGGCCGGCCTGCTTCTCGGTTTCGCCGCCCTGCGCGAGGACGCCGCCGACGAGCGCGCGCGCGAATTGGAACTGGCACGGCTCGAAACCTCCTGGCAGCTCGCCGTCTCCGGCGCCGTCGGACGCATCGACCAGGGCCTCGGCCGGCTGGCCGGTGACGCCGAGATCGCCCGCGCGGTGGAGGTGGAGGAGCGCGGCGCGCTCGACCGCCGGGTCGCCGCGCTCGGGATTCTCGCCGCACCCACCACCGGCGGCATCACCGACGTCAACCTGCTGTCGAAGACGGGCGACCTGCTCTACAGCAGCGATCCGGCCTTCGATCCGGCGCCGCTGCTGAACCGTGGCGCGCTGGACGCCATCCTGTCCGGGCAGAAGCTGGCGCGCGGCGTCCGTCTGGTGGATGGCGAGCGTCTGGTTGTGGTGGCCGGCGTGCCGATCTATGCCGGGACCGGGGCCGGCGGCGGTGCGGGCAGCGGGGCCGGCGTCACCGGCGCCGCGGTGGCCGGCCTGGACTTCGTCGCCGCGCTCGACGTGCTGCGGCGGACCACCGGCGGGCGCGTCTTCGCCGTCAACCGCAGCGGCGCGGCGCTGGATGGCGAGACCGATCCGCTGTGGCCGGCGGTCAGGCCGCTGGTCCGCCCGGCGGAGCGCAGCATCACCCATGTCGCCGACGGCGGGCGCCGCTACGCGCTGGCCAGCCTGCCGGTCGCCGACCTTGCCGGCGGGCGCGTCGCCACCGTGCTGATCGCCACCGACGTCACCCAGGCGGTGGAGGAACAGGCGCTGTGGTCGGTCGCCTATGTCGCGGCGGTCGGGCTGGTGCTGCTGGGCGCGCTGGGGCTGCTCTACGGCTTCCTGCGGCGGAACTTCTCCACGCTCGACGGGGCTGTGAAGGCGTTGCAGGACCTCTCGCACGGCCGCTCCATGGGCTATGTCGAGCTGCCGGCCGGCAATGACGAGATCGGCCGCATCGCCGGCGCGGTGGAGGTCTTCCGCGGCGTGATGCGCGAGATCGAGCGCAGCGCCGGCCAGCGCGAACGCCGCCTGCGCCGCCAGCAGCGCTTCATCCGCCGCCAGATGGAGGCGCTGGCCGTCACGCTGGAGGAGGATGCCCGCCAGACCCTGCTGGAGGAGCTTCGCCAGATCGAGGCGGAGACCCACGACGCCCAATCCTCGCAATCCAAGGGGGTCGGCGACGAGCTTGGCCTGCTGGCACTGGGCTTTTCCCGTCTGGCGACGCGGGTCAGCACCCAGCAGGTGCAGCTGACCCAGATGGTGCGCGATCTTCGCGAGGCCCTGGAGGACAAGCGCCGCCTCATCAGCCTGCAGCAGGAGCTGGAGATCGCCCGCACCATGCAGCTGACCATCCTGCCCCAGGTCTTCCCCGATCTGGCCGAGCTGGACATCGCGGCGCGCATGATCCCGGCCAAGGAGGTCGGCGGCGATTTCTACGATTTCTTCCCGATCTCCGAGCACAAGGTGGCGCTGGTCATCGCCGACGTGTCGGGCAAGGGCATCCCGGCCGCCTTCTTCATGCTGATTACCCGCACGATGCTGCGCGCCATCGCCGAATCCGGCGTCGGCCCGGCCGAGACGATGCGCCGGGTCAACAACCTGCTGGCGGCGGAGAACGAGCAGATGATGTTCGTCACCGTCTTCTATGGCGAGCTGGACCTGCGCACCGGCGTGCTGGCCTATTCCAACGGTGGCCACAACCCGCCGCTGCGCATGACCGCATCCGGCGCGGTGAAGGAGCTGGAACGCACCCCCGGCATCGCACTGGCCGCCATGCCCGACATGCCCTTCGGCGAGAAGAGCCTCACGCTCGACACCGGCGACATGGTCTTTCTGTTCACCGATGGCGTCACCGAGGCCTTCAATGGCGAGGAGGTGATGTACGGCGATCCCCGCCTTGCCGCCGCGGTCGCCGGCCAGTCCAGCGCGTCCGCCCGCGACGGGCTGGACGGGGTGCTGACCGACGTGGCCCGCTTCACCGCCGGCGCGCCGCAGTCCGACGACATCACCTGTCTCGTCCTGCGCTGGCGCGGCCGGGAGGATTCGTCCGTCGCACCGCGAATGCATCGTCCGGCGTCCGCCGACATGGTATAAGCACGAACGTGGTAAGACGAGGCGAGGGCAGGGTATGAACATCACCGAACAGTCGGTCAACGGCGTCACCGTTCTGCGGGCGGAGGGTCGGATCGACAGCGGCAATGCCGGCGAATTCGAAGCGGCTCTGCTGTCCGCCATCGGCCCCGAAGGGACGCGGCTTGTTGTCGATATGGCCCAGCTTTCCTACATCAGTTCCGCCGGGCTTCGTTGCCTGCTGGTCGCCGCGAAGGCGGCACGGACGAAGCGCGGCTCGATTGCCCTTTCGGCCATGGCGCCGCACATCCGCGAGGTGTTCGACGTCAGCGGCTTCTCGTCCCTGTTCGAAATCCACGCCGACGCGTCTGCGGCGGTCGCGGCTCTCGGCGGGTGAGGGGATAGGGGGCAGGCCTCCGCCGGCCGTCGCCGGCTTTTCGATAAGGCGGTTCCCAAAAGGAACCGGGTGTATGATGGGAAGTGCCATTCGGCCCAACATCCTGGTCGTCGAGGATTCTCCGGCCGTCCGCCTGTCCGTCGCCGGCTATCTGGAAGGGCGCGGCTTCGAGGTGACCGAGGCGGAGAACGGACGCGCGGCCATCCGCGCGCTCGACCGCCGCAGCTTCGACCTGATCGTCACCGACGTGCTGATGCCCGAAGTCGACGGAATCGAACTCATCAAGGCCGCGCGCAACGCCCAGCCCGACGTGAAGATCCTCGCCATGTCCGGCGGAGCGCCCAACATGCCGGCAGGCTATCTCTTGAAGATGACGCGCATGTTCAATGCGGATGAGATCATCTACAAGCCCTTCCTCAATGAAGAGTTGGGGGCCGCGGTTGCCCGTCTGCTCGACCAGCCGCTGCCAAATTAAGCAGATCCAGGCGCCTGCCCAATAATAGGGCGCAAAAGAAAACGGCTTCGGTGCATGAAGCGCCGAAGCCGCAAGTGATGCGTGGAACCAACCGCTCTCCACCACGCAAGTGCCGTGCCAGAACTCCCGGGATGGTCGGGGGCCAGCCGCTGAAAATCCGGAACGCCGTTTGTCCGCTCCTGTTGTTCGGGGAAGGACGGGCGCGCCCACGCCTTACGTGGTGCGAAGCCCGCATTCCAAGAACCCGGAAATGAGGGAGCCGACCACGATGGCGCAGTACGAGAATCGGTGGCGGGGCGAAGGCCGCGACTGGCGCGACGACGACCGGGAGCCGAACCGGCATCGCGACTGGGGCGAGGGGCCGCAGCGCGCCGGCGTCTATGGCCAGGACGACGACCGCCGTCACGAAAGCATGTATCGCCCGCAGGCCCATCGTCACCAGGACGACCAGAGCCGCAACTACCGCGACGCCAGTTATGGCGGGCGCGTCGGCAACGAATCCGGCGGCTACGGCCGCGAGACCTATTCCGACAGCGACGACCGCCGCGGCGACAATTCCCGCGAAATGGAGCGGGTCTATGACCGCAACTTCGGCGGCGGCCGGGACATGAGCCGCGGCGGCTACGGCGGCGGCTATGGCGGGCGCTCCGGCAGCAGCGGGTATGGCGGCTATGCCGGCGCCGGCAATGCCGGAACCGAGGGCAACTATACCAGCCGCGACATCGGCAGCGCCGATTACCGCGACCGCGATTACGGCGTGCGTCCCTATGGCGAGGTGCGTGGCCGCGGGTCGCTCGGCTATGGCGGCCGGGAGTATGGCGAGCGCGATTACGGCACCCGGGATTATGGCTCGCGCGGCTATGGCTCCCAAAGCGGCTATGGCGGCGGCTACGAATCCGGCCGTGACCGGGGCGATTGGGAGCGTGGCGACTGGAGCCGGCGCGATTTCGGCGGCAGTTCCTCCACCAGCTATGGAGGAGGCTACGAGCGCGACGGCGACCGCAACCGCTCCTGGGGTGAGGACCGTGGCAGCATGTTCCGCGGCGGGGAAAGCCGCGGCGATTATGGCGGCGGCTATGCCGACGACCGCTACGACCGCTACGAGCGTCGGGGCGACGACCGCGGCCGGAACCGTGACCGCGGCTTCTGGGAACAGGCCGGCGACGAGATCGCCTCCTGGTTTGGCGACGACGATGCCGAGCGGCGGCGCCGCGAGGACGAACGCCGGGCCGCCCAGCATAGAGGTCGCGGCCCGCGCGGCTACAGCCGCTCCGACGAGCGGGTGCGCGAGGATGTCAGCGACCGCCTGACCGACGACGCCTACATAGACGCCTCCGACATCGAGGTGACGGTCAGCGGCGGCGAGGTGACGCTGACCGGCATGGTCCCCGACCGCCACACCAAGCGCCGGGCCGAGGACGTCGCCGAATCGGTGTCCGGCGTCTCCCATGTGCAGAACAACCTGCGCGTCCGCAGCCAGACCGGAAACCAGAGCGGCACCGGCTGGGGCAGCTCCACCGGCGCCGGCGCCTCCGCCATGGCGACCGTGGGCGGCGGCACCACCTCCACGTCGATGTCCGGGACGACCGGCGGCCATCAGGGCTCCGACACCACCGCCGCCGGCAGCGCCGCCGGGCTCGGTGCGGGCACCGGCGCCAACATCGGTTCGTCTTCGCCCTCCAGCACGGGGACCGGCGCCGGCACCAGCGGCGGTCCGGCCGGCGCCTCGGCGGGCACCGGATCGATGACCGGCTCCACCACCGGCGTGACCGGCTCCACCGGCACCGGCCGCTCGCCCTCCACGCGGAGCTGACCGGCAGGCATCCCGTTCCGATGCAAGGGCGCGAAGCCCGGCCTCCCAGGCATCTCCGCCTGGGCGGGTCGGGCTTCGCGCCTTTTTTCGTGAGGGATCGGCGCCTGCCGCGGTGACGCTGTCAGCCCCTTGCCGGGCAAGGGTTTTCGGCAGATGACGCGGAATTCATTTTTCTTGGAGACTGGTTCCTTGACACTCTAAGGATCTCGACTATCGTCAGTTTTTGAAACCCGTGAGTTCCATTCATGCCTCTTGATGCGGAAGAGATACCTGACTGGCGCGCTCGGCGGCGCGAGGTGATCCTCAACGCCGCGGCGGAGCTGTTTGCCGGCCGCGATTACGCCTCCGTCCAGGTTGAGGAGGTGGCGAAGCGTGCCGGCGTGGGCAAGGCCACGCTCTACCGTTACTTCCCCTCCAAGGAAGAGCTGTATCTGGAATCGCTCGAACGGGCGCTGGGTGGGCTGGAGCACAAGCTGAACGTCGAACTGGCGCCGCAGCAGGTTCCCGCTTCCGTCCGCCTTTCGGCGATGGTCTCCGCCCTGGTGAACACGCTGAGCGAGCAGTTGCAGACGTTGAAGCTGCTGGGCGGCGACCAGTCCGATCTGGCCGACCGCACCCGCCGCATCCTGCGCCGCCGCAGCCAGCGCAGCGCGACGGCCCTGCAGCAGGTCCTGGCCGAAGGCATGCAGTCCGGCGAATTCCGCAAGATCGACCTGGAAATTGTGCCTCTGCTGATCATCGGCATGGTCCGTGGCGGGATCATGCAGGTGGACGACCGCCCGCGCGAGGCGCTGGAGCGCTCCGTCATCGATTTTCTCATGTCCGGCATAACCAACCTGCCCCCCTTCATATAAGCGTTTGCCGGCCAAAGGCTCCGGCGTCTGGAGTCCCATCCGATGAGACGGTTTTTCCTGGTCCTGCTGATCGCCGCGCTGATCGGCGGCGGCGGGTACTACTGGTATGCCTCCCACAATGCCGGGGCAGGCGGGCATACCGCGGCGGCGAACGGGGCGAAGTCCCAGGCGCAGTCCTCCCCCCGCACCGTGCCGGTGGTCACCCAAACGGTGGCCGTGCAGGCGGTGCCGGAACAGATCGTCACCATCGGCAGCGTCCAGCCCATCGCCGCCATCGCCATCAAGGCCCGCGTCGACAGCGTGGTGGAGACGGTGAACTTCACCGAAGGGCAGGAGGTGAAGGCCGGCGATACGCTGTTCACGCTCGACAGCCGCTCGCTCGACGCCCAACTGCGCCAGGCCCAGGCCAATCTGGAACGCGACCGCGCCAATTTGGACAAGGCGAGAGGCGACGTGAAGCGCTATGGCGAGCTGGTGCGCACCAGCGCCATCTCCCGCACCACCTACGACGCCGCCGTCGCCACCGCCGACGCGCTGGAAGGCACGGTGAAGGCTGACCTTGCGGCGATCGAGGCGGCGAAGGTGTCGCTCAGCTTCACCCGCATCACCGCGCCGATGGACGGCCGCACCGGTACGATCACTGCGAAGGTCGGCACCATGGTCCGCGCCGCCGACGCCAACCCGCTGGTCACCCTGACCCAGCTGCGCCCGATCAACGTCGCCTTCAACGTTCCGGAAAAGCATCTGCCGGCGATCCGCGCCGCGATGGCTGCCGGCTCGCTTCCCGTCACCGCCAGCATCGCCGGGGGACATGGCGAGAAGGCGGAGGGCAAGCTGTCCTTCGTCGACAGCCAGGTCGACCAGCAGACCGGCACCATCCTGGTGAAGGGCGAGTTTCCGAACGCCGACACCCGGCTGTGGCCGGGCCAGTTCGTCGACACCGTCCTGACCCTGCGGGTCGAGCCGGACGCGCTGACCATCCCCGATCTGGCGGTGCAGACCGGCCAGAAGGGCCGCTTCGTCTATGTCGTCAAGCCCGACGAGACGGTGGAGGTCCGCCCGGTCACCATCGAGCGCAGCCACGCCGGCCTCAGCGTCGTCGCCTCCGGCCTGCAGGCCGGGGAGCGGGTGGTGGTCGATGGCCAGTCCCGCCTGTTCCCCGGTGCCAAGATCAGCGAACGCGCCGGCAAGCCGGCCGCTCCCCCGCCCGGCGAGACGGCGGAAGGCGGCCGGCGGCAGGGCTCCGCGGCACATGACGCGGCCGGCACCCGGACGCAGACCGCCGGGGGTGCGACGTGAACCTCTCCGAACTCTGCATCCGCCGTCCGGTGATGACCATTCTCCTGACGGCGGCCCTGGTGCTGGGCGGTTTGGCGGCCTACCGCCAGCTGCCCACCGCGGCGCTGCCTCGGGTGGATTTCCCGGTCATCAGCGTCAGCGCCAGCCTGCCCGGCGCCTCGCCGGAGACGATGGCGGCGTCCATCGCCAGTCCGCTGGAGCGTGAATTCTCCACCATCGCCGGCATCGACACCATCACGTCGAACAGCACGCTCGGCAGCACCAGCATCACCATCCAGTTCGTGCTGGAGCGCGACATCGACGCGGCGGCGGCCGACGTGCAGGCGGCCATCGCCCGCACCCAGCGCCGGCTGCCGGCGGAGATGACGACCCCGCCCAGCTACCGCAAGGTCAACCCGGCCGACCAGCCGATCCTGTTCCTGTCGCTGAACTCGCCGACCCTGCCGCTGGCCCGCCTGAACGACATCGCCGAGACGCTGATCCAGCCCAAGGTCGCGACCCTGCCGGGCGTCGCCCAGGTCCAGATCTACGGCTCGCAGAAATATGCGGTGCGGGTTCAGGTCAATCCCAACGCGCTGGCCCTGCGTGGAATCGGCATCGACGAGCTGCAGAAGGCGCTGGCCGCCGCCAACGCCAACACGCCCGTCGGCACCCTGACCGGTCAGCAGCAGCAGCTGGTGATCGCCGCCAACCCGCAGCTTCCCGACGCCGACGCCTTCCGCCAGCTGATCGTCGCCTACCGCAACAACGCTCCCGTGCGGCTGGGCGACGTGGCGAAGGTGCTGGACAGCGTCGAGAACGACCGCACCGCCAGCTGGCTGAACGGCACCCGCAGCATCATGCTGGCGGTCCAACGCCAGCCCGACGCCAACACGGTCGAGGTGGTGGACCGCGTGCGCGAACTGGTGCCGGTGTTCCAGGCCCAGCTTCCGGCCGCCGCCGCCATCCAGGTGGTCAACGACCGCTCGCAGTCGATCCGGCAGGCGGTGGAGGACGTGCAGTTCACGCTGGCCCTCACCATCGTGCTGGTCGTGCTGGTCATCTTCCTGTTCCTGCGCCGGCTGTCGGCGACGCTGATCCCGGCGCTGGCCGTGCCGATCTCGCTGATCGCGACGGCGGGCGGCATGCATCTGCTGGGCTTTTCCGTCGACAACATCTCGCTGATGGCGCTGACTCTGGCCGTCGGCCTCGTGGTGGACGACGCCATCGTCATGATGGAGAACATCGTCCGCTACGTCGAAGAGGGGATGAAGCCGTTCGAGGCCGCGATCAAGGGCTCGCGCGAGATCGGCTTCACCATCCTGTCGATCACCCTGTCGCTGGTCGCGGTCTTCATCCCGATCCTGCTGATGGGCGGCGTGGTCGGGCGGCTGTTCCACGAATTCGCGCTGGTCGTGACCATGGCCATCGCGGCGTCGGCCTTCGTGTCGCTGACGCTGACGCCGATGATGTGCTCGCGCTTCCTCACCCATGCCCACCACCAGCAGGAAGGCCAGAAGGAGAACTGGTTCGGCCGCACGCTGGAGGCGGGCTTTTCCGCCCTGCTGAGCGGCTATGGCCGCACGCTGCGCTGGACCCTGCGCCACCGGCCGCTGATGGGGCTGGTGATGATCGGCACCATCATCGGCACCGTCCTGCTCTATCAGGCGATCCCCAAGGGCTTCTTCCCGACCGAGGACATCGGCCAGATCTTCGTGACGACGGAGGCGCGGGCCGACATCGCCTTCCCGGCGATGGCGGAACGGCAGCAGCAGGTCGCCGCCATCGTCAAGGCCAATCCGGCGGTGGTGGACGTCATCTCCTCCGTCGGCACCGGCGGCAACACCGGCAACATGGGCCGCATGTTCATCACCCTGAAGCCGCGCGACGAGCGTCCCTCGGCGACCGAGGTGATCCAGCAGCTTCGCCGTCAGGTCGCCGGCATCCCCGGCATGGCGGTCTACATGCAGCCGGTGCAGAACCTTCGCATCGGCGGCCGGTCGTCCAAGAGCCTCTACCAGTACACCATCCAGGGTCTGGATCTGGACGAGCTGTACCAGTGGTCCGACCGGCTGGAGCAGGCGCTGCGCGGCATCCCGATCCTGCAGGACGTGACCAGCGACCTTCAGCTCAACAACCCGCAGGCCTATGTCCACATCGACCGCGAGAAGGCGGCGACGCTGGGCATCGGCGTCGATCAGGTGCGCTCCACCCTCTACAGCGCCTTCGGCCAGCGGCAGGTCTCGACCATCTACACCCCCAGCAACGACTATCAGGTGATGATCGAGCTGGAGCCGAAATACCAGGGCGACGACAGTTCGCTGTCGCGCATCTATGTCCGCTCCGCCACCAGCGGCAAGCTGGTGCCGCTCGACGCCTTCGCGCGGGTGGAGCGCACGGCCGGCCCGCTGGCGGTGGCGCACCAGGGCCAGCTACCCGCCGTGACCCTGTCCTTCAACCTTGCCCCCGGCGCCTCGCTTGGTCAGGCGGTCGACCTGATCCGCGTGGCGGAGCGCGAGATGGGGCTGCCCGCCACCATCACCACCGGCTTCGCCGGCACCGCGCAGGTGTTCCAGGATGCCCAGTCGGGGCAGGCCCTGCTGCTGGCGGCGGCGGTGCTGGTGATCTACATCGTGCTGGGCGTGCTGTATGAAAGCTTCATCCACCCGCTGACCATCCTGTCCGGCCTGCCCTCGGCGGCCATCGGCGCGCTGGCGACGCTGATCCTGTTCGACACCGAACTCAGCGTCATCGCCATCATCGGCATCCTGATGCTGATCGGCATCGTGAAGAAGAACGCGATCATGATGATCGACTTCGCGGTGGAGGCGCGGCGCAACGGCATGGCGGCGCGCGACGCCATCGAGCAGGCCTGCCTGCTGCGCTTCCGTCCGATCATGATGACCACCATGGCGGCGATCATGGGCACCCTGCCCATCGCCATCGCCCATGGCGCCGCCGCCGAACTGCGCCAGCCCCTGGGCCTTGCCGTGGTCGGCGGGCTGTGCGTGTCGCAGGTGCTGACGCTCTACATCACGCCGTCGCTCTACCTCTACATGGAGGATTTCGGCCACTTCGTCGGAAATCTGTTCCGCAGCCGCAAGGCGGACCTGCCCCACGGCCCGATGCCGGCCAGCGGCGACGATTGAGGGGCAACAGGGGCCAAAGGAGAAAACTTACACCGCGATCTGCGTGACCATCGGCGTGTTCACCCCGGCGTCGGCGCGGCGGTAGGCGTCGATGGCCTCCGACCAGGGTTCGATGGTCAGGCCGCTGCCCATGGCTTCCTGATGGATGCTCTGCGCCACATAGCCGGCGTTCGGCAGGGCGTTCAGCGGCACCGGCCCGCCAATGACCGGGCCCGCGTCTTCCACCGACCCGCCGATGGTGAAGCCGCCGGCCGAGCCGGCCGACGATTTCGCCCGCGTCGCAGTCGACTCGGCATCGGCGCGCCCGCTGCCCTGCAGGGCGTCGCCGGTCGCCTCGGTGCCGTCCTTGCTGCGCTTGCGTTCCTCCTCGCCTGGGATGCGGCGGATCGGCTGAACCGCCGCGGCGTCGCTCGCCAGCATCTGACGCAGCTTCGCGAGGCCCGAATTGGGCGACGCGCCGGTCGGTGCGGGAAGGGCGGCCAGTCCGGACAAGGGGCGGTTACCTCAGAACAGCCAGTGGAACACGGTGTAAGCGCAGCATCGCTGAAGCAGTATCGCTCATCCGGCGATCTTGCACAAACCACCGGCGATTCGAAACAGGGTAGTGCGGCAAAGGTTCCGAAATACTTAAAATGCCCCACAAATGTCCTCGGATTGCGACTCCATGGCGCAGAGGAGAACTCGGCAGGACGGAATGGGGCTGTTACAGTAGCCCCTTCGATAGCGGACCAGCAAACCGACGGATGGCGCGCAGACCTTGCCGGCCCAGATCCCAGACCTTCCCCAGAGTCCTGAATTTTTCGGGACCCGTCCCCTTCCGGGTGACGGACCTGCGCCGGAGCCCGCGACCGGCGACGATCTCGCCGTGCTGGCTCTGGAGCAGATGGACCAGGGTGTGATGCTGGTCGATGCCGATCTGACGGTGCGCGTCATCAACGGCCGGCTGTACGAGATGTTCGAGGTGCCGCGCGGCTACATGCCCGGCGCCGATTACGCCCGCATCATCCACTACCTCGCCCATCGGGGCGAATACGGCCCCGGCGACCCCGATGCCATCGCCGCCCGCCATCTGGATCGTGCGCGCCGCGCCGACCCGCCGCTCTACGAGCACCGCCGCCCCAACGGCCGGGTACTGGAAGTTCGGACCCGCCCCACCTCCGGCGGCGGCTTCGTCCGCACCTACTCCGACGTGACCGAGCGGCGACGGGCGGAGGACGAGCTTGCGACCCAGCGTCATATGCTGCGCCTGACGCTGGAGAATATGGGGCAGGGCATCGTCCTGCTCGACCCCGACCTGCACTACATCGCCTGGAACAGCAACGCGCTGGATATACTGGGCGTGTCGGAGGAGGAACTGCGCGCCAACCCGGCGCTGCCCGATCTGGTGCGGCACCAGATCGCCAGCGGCATGGTCGGCATGCCCTCCGGTGCCCCCGATTTCGGCGACGACCTCGACGCCAAGACCGTCTATCTGATGGATCGCATCGGCCGGCCGGAGCGGGAGTTCGTCTATGCCCGACCCCAGGGCGACGGTCGCTTCATCGAGGTGCGGGTGGTGCCGCTGCCGGACGGCGGGCAGGTGCGGACCTTCACCGACATCACCGACCGCCTGATCGCCGACGAGACGCTGCGCCAGAGCCGCGAGATCCTGACCGGGGTGATCGACGCCATCCCGGCCCTGATCGACGTGAAGGACCGCGACGGCACGGTGCGCCTGACCAACCGCTACTACCGCGAGACCTACGGCCCCGCCGCCGCCCCGCCTCCCGGCCCGTCCACCGACCGCGCCACTGCTCTCGACCGGCTGGTGGTGGACAGCGGCCAGGGCGTTCCCTTCCACGAGGACCGCGCCCCCGACGGCGACGGCGCGATGCGCGACTGGCTGACCACCAAGATGCCGCTGACCGACGATGACGGCGAGGTTACCCACATCGTCACCGTGGCGCTCGACATCACCGCGAGAAAGCGGGCGGAGGCCGAACTGCGCGACGCCCAGGCCAGCCTGATCCAGGCGGAGAAGCTGTCTTCGCTTGCCCAGCTGGTCGCCGGCGTGGCGCATGAGGTGAACACCCCCATCGGCGTCACCCTGACCGCCATCTCTCACTTGGCGGAGGAGGTCGGCCGCATCCGCAGCTTATTCGAGGAGAACCGCATCCGCCGCAGCGATTTCCAGGAATTCCTGGATGTCGCGTGGGAATCGACGCGGATGATCCTGTCGAACGTGGAGCGCGCCACCGGCCTGATCCAGAGCTTCAAGCAGGTCGCCTCCGATCAGGCCAGCGGCGAGCGCCGCGCCTTCGACCTCGCCGCCTATGTCGACGAGGTGCTGCTGAGCCTGCGCCCGCGTCTGCGCCGCACGCGGGTGACGGTGGACCTCGACATCCCCACCGGCCTGATCGTCGACGGCTATCCCGGTTCCTTCGCGCAGGTGCTGTCCAACCTGATCATCAATGCCCTGGTCCACGCTTTTGACGAGGGCGAAACGGGCCGCATCCTGTTGTCCGCCCGCGAGGAACCGGCCGGCTGGATCGAGATGCATTACGCCGACGACGGCAAGGGCATCCCCGCCGACATCCGCTCCCGCATTTTCGACCCCTTCTTCACCACCAAGCGCGGCCTGGGCGCCAGCGGGTTGGGCCTCAGCATCTGCGCCAACATCATGACCGGCACCATGCGCGGCAGCATCGCGCTGGAGGATGGCGAAGGGAAGGGCACGCGCTTCGTGCTGCGGTTTCCGGTAGGGTAGGGGGGAGACGGCCGGCAAGTGGCTGCTCCGTGCGGAACGGACCGCATTGGCAGGAGCTTCGCCAAGCCCTTGTTCAGCCTTGCGTCAGTCGCGGCTTAAGGCGTGTTTTTACTCCAGGATCTGTTTGTACAAGACATTGAAGTTGAAATAGTTCATGTGCGCCTTCCCTGTAAATTTTTCGGTGAAACCCGTCGAAAATTTAATGGGAGTGACTTTGAAATGAGGGAAATTACCTTTCACCGGCGGAGCGCAACACATCCAGTCGCCATTTGAATAAAAATCGCTCCAACTCCTGATGTCTTTGTTTGTCAGAAGGTCACGCACTGCTCGCTCTAGGTCTGGGGAACGTGCGCAGCATATGGCAAGCGGCGATCCGGCGGTGACCAGATGTATCGGAACCTCCGACTGAAAGGCAGCCAGAGATTCCACCGCCGCAACTGCGCCAAAGCTGTGCGCAAAGACGACGATGTCGGTATAGTTCTTCCCTTTGGCATCGTTCAAAGCGACTGCAATGCGTGTCTGCAGCTTCCGCGCCAGATCGTCGTCATTCCTGAAGTAGCGCTTAGTCGAATGGGCCACGTCAACGACCAGATTCACGGGCAGTAGTGCCATCAGAGTTGAAGCGCTGAGCCAAATCTGCCAGCCGGCAAGTTTTGCCCCGAGTGCGCTGAGCCAAATTCTGACCGATTGCGGAAGCGCATTGGCGAAGGGATTTGCGTCGTCCAGCGACCCGATGGCTGTGAGCGCCGCAATGACAGCGCCATAGTACCAGAAGAGCAGAATCAGCACGGCGAATACTGAGCTTAGAAACATGTAGTGGTTTGACCAAGCAACCCTTAGAACTCGTCTGGACATAGTCCAGAATAGAAGAATCGACAGACCCCCAATGAACTTCTTAAATGGGGATCGTTCGGAAAGGGGAGGGGTGAGGTCGTTCCAGAATACCTCTTTAAATGAAAGAGAGTATTTCTTATCTCCTCCGCTGCCATATTGATAGCTGTACTGGATGTGCGCATCGGGGGATTCGACCGATTGCAACGTCAAACCGCGTAGGGCGGCAAATCTTGTCAACCCTTCCGTCAACCGCTTGAGGCATTCATCCTTTTCCCGGCTGGCGAAGCCCGGAACGACGATGATGAGTTTCTCATCCACTGACATGTCTATGGCCTCAGCTCTTTACTTAAAGTCAAGGCTGTCCTCCAGAGATACTGCCTGAAGTATATGGGTTCTCCAAGGGCAAGCTGAAGCTGTTTTCAAACCTGGAGATCACTCCCTCAACGGTGTATGTGCTGGTTCCGGATCGTCACCGGCCGGCGATGGCCCCCCAATGTGGTTACCGCCAATCGTGCACTCTCACCCCGCGATCAGCTCCCTGATCCGTGTGGCCAGCACTTCCATGGCAAAGGGCTTAGTCAGGACCAACATGCCGGATCCCAACGGTCCGTTGTTCAGCATCGCTTTCTCGGCGAAGTCCGGCCGATTGGAAAGGAAACAGACAGTGACGTCGACGCATCCTGCCGGATGTGGCAGCTCCCGTCAGAAGGCACGAATTGCAGGAATCCTTGCGAATTCGCAATGCCACCCGCTCACCATCCCATTAGTCTGTACTCATATTCCCCATCAATGCCGCCCCGGCGGCACCGGAATGGAGCACATGCCATGGCCACCCACGCCGACCTGAACGCCCCGATCTACGAGCACTTCAACCTGGGCATCTTCGTGCTCGGGCTGCTCGCGGCAGCGCTGATGCTGCTGATCCTGCCGATCGGCTTCATCTTCCACCTCAGCATCATCCTCTATGCCGCCCTGCTCGGCACCGCGCTGTTCTTCGTTGCCATCTGGAAGATGACCGCGGGAGCCAAGCGGCCCTGAAAAAAAAAAGGCGCCCTCCCCAGCATCACCGGGGAGGGCGCCTTCGCCTCACATTACCTCACTGAACCACCGAACCGCCTCACTCCGCCGCCAGCGGCTGCGGGGCGGCGACCGGGGCGCGGAACGTCTCCAGCAGCTTGGCTTCCTTCGCCTTCGCCGCCGCCACGTTGCGGGCCTTCACCGGGCCATAGCCGCGCATCTCCATCGGCAGCGAGGCGATCTCCACCGCCAGAGCCAGCTTCTCGCGGGTCAGGCCGTTCAGCAACTCGCCCACCACCGCCTCGTAATCGGCGATCAGCTGGCGCTCCTGCCGGCGCTCGGCGGTGCGGCCGAACGGGTCCAGACGGGTGCCGCGCAGGCGCTTGCCCTTGGCCAGCAGACGCAGGGCGTGCAGCATCCACGGGCCGAACGTCTTCTTCTTCGGCTCGCCGCCCTCCTCGTCGGTCTCGCCCATCACCGGCGGGGCCATGTGGAAGGTCAGCTTCCAGTCGCCTTCGAACATGCGCTGCACATTCTCGACGAAGCCGCTGTCGGTGTAGAGGCGCGCCACCTCATACTCGTCCTTGTAGGCCATAAGCTTGAAGTGAGCGCGGGCGACCGCCTCGGTCAGCGCGGTGGAGCCGGGGACCTTCTGCTGCTCCGTCCGGCGGGTCCAGTCGATCAGCGCGTGATAGCGGGCGGCATAGGCGGCATCCTGGTAACCGACCAGGAAGCGGTGGCGGCGGTCGATCACCTCCTCCAGGCTGCCGGACTGGCGGCGCTGATCGAGCAGCAGCGACTGCGCGGTCTGCACCACCTCTTGTGGCTTCGCGGCGGCCTCGACGGCGGCGAGATCAACGGCGGCGCGGCGGCCCCACTGGAAGGCGTCGAGGTTCAGCTTCACCGACACGCCGTTCAGCTCGATCGCCTTCAGGATCGACTCCTCGCTCAGCGGGATCAGCCCCTTCTGCCAAGCATAGCCCATCAGGAACGGGTTGGCGTAGATGCTGTCGCCCAGCAGCGCGGTGGCCAGCTTCGTGGCGTCGAAGGCATCGACATTGGCGTCGCCGCCGCAGGCCTTGCGGATATCGCCGACGAGGTCGCGCACCGGGATCACCATGTCCGGCTTCTTGATGAAGTCGGCGGTGATGCTGTCATGGGTGTTGATGACGGCGCGGGTGCGGCCGGCGGTCATCTTCGACAGGCCGTCGCCCGCCGCCGCGACGATCAGGTCACAGCCCAGCACCGCGTCGGCACCGCCGGCGGCGATGCGGACGGAGTGGATGTCCTCCGGCGTGTTGGCGATGCGGATGTGGCTGGTTACCGCGCCACCCTTCTGGGCGAGGCCGGTCATGTCGAGCACGCCGACGCCCTTGCCCTCGATGTGGGCGGCCATGCCCAGCAGCGCGCCGATGGTGACGACGCCGGTGCCGCCGACGCCGGTGACATACAGGCTCCAGGTCTTGTCGAAGGCCGGAATGACTGGGGCGGGCAGGGCGGTGCCGTCCACCGACTTCGCCGCGGCCGGCTTCGGCTTGCGCAAGGACCCGCCTTCCACCGTCACGAAGCTGGGGCAGAAGCCCTTGGTGCAGGAATAGTCCTTGTTGCAGCTGGACTGGTCGATCTGGCGCTTGCGGCCGAACTCGGTCTCCTGCGGGATCACCGACACGCAGGACGATTTGGCCGAGCAGTCGCCGCAGCCTTCGCAGACCAGCTCGTTGATGACCACGCGCTTGGCCGGGTCGACCATCTTGCCGCGCTTGCGGCGGCGGCGCTTCTCGGTGGCGCAGGTCTGGTCATAGATCAGGACGCTGACGCCGGGGACCTCGCGCATTTCCTTCTGCACGCTGTCGAGGTCGTCGCGATGCTCGACGTTGGCGTATTGCGGCAGGCCGCTGTTGATGCCGTACTTCTCCGGCTCGTCGGAGACGACGGTGATGCGCTGCACCCCCTCCGCCCGCAGGACATTGGCGATGGACTGCACCGTCAGCGTGCCGTCGAAGGGCTGGCCGCCGGTCATCGCGACGGCGTCGTTGAACAGGATCTTGTAGGTGATGTTCACCTTGGCGGCGATGGCCTGCCGGATCGCCAGGATGCCGGAATGGAAATAGGTGCCGTCGCCCAAATTGGCGAAGATGTGCTTTTCGTCGGTGAAGGCGGCCTGACCGACCCACGGCACGCCTTCGCCGCCCATCTGGGTGAAGGTGTCGGTCGAGCGGTCGAGCCACGTCGCCATGTAATGGCAGCCGATGCCGCCCAGCGCCCGGCTTCCCTCCGGCACGACGGTGGAGGTGTTGTGCGGGCAGCCGGAGCAGAAGGTCGGCTTGCGCACCACGCGCGCCACATGGGCCTTCTGCTTCTCCTGCGCGTCGAGGAAGGCGATGCGGCGGACGAGATTCTCGTTGTCGATGAAGCGCTGCAGGCGGCGGCCGATCACCACGGCGATCTGGGCCGGCGTCAGTTCGCCGGCGCTCGGCAGGATCCACTCGCCCTGTTCGTCGAACTTGCCGACCACCTTCGGGCGGACGTCGGGGTTCCAGTTGTACAGCTGTTCCTTCAGCTGGTTCTCGATGACCGCGCGCTTCTCCTCGACCACGACGATCTCTTCCAGACCCTCGGCGAAGTGGCGGACGCCGTCACGCTCCAGCGGCCAGGGCATGCCGACCTTGTAGACGGTGATGCCCCAGTCGGCCGCCATCTCCTCGGTGATGCCCAGCTCGTCGAAGGCCTGGCGGACGTCGAGATAGCTCTTGCCGGTGGTGACGATGCCGAAGCGCGGACGCGGGCTCTCCATCACCACCTTGTCCAGCTTGTTGGCACGCGCGAACGCCAGGGCGGCGTACAGCTTGTGCTTCATCAGCCGGTGTTCCTGCTCCAGCGGCGGGTCGGGCCAGCGGATGTTCAGGCCGCCCGGCGGCATCGGGAAGTCGGCGGGGATGACCGGGGACACGCGGTGCGGGTCGATATAGACCGACGCCGAGGTGTCCACCGTCTCCGCGATCGTCTTCATGGCGATCCAGCAGCCGGAGAAGCGGCTCATCTGCCAGCCGATCAGGCCGTAATCCAGGATCTCCTGCACCCCCGACGGGTTCAGCACCGGGATCATGGCGTGCATGTAGGCGTGTTCGGACTGGTGCGGGAAGGTGGAGGATTTGCAGTTGTGGTCGTCGCCGGTCAGCACCAGCACGCCGCCGTGCTTGGACGTGCCGGCCGCGTTGGCATGCTTGAACACGTCGCCGGAGCGGTCGACGCCGGGGCCCTTGCCGTACCACATGGCGAAGACGCCGTCATACTTGGCGCCCTTGAACATGCCGACCTGCTGGCTGCCCCAGACGGCGGTGGCGCCAAGCTCCTCGTTCACGCCGGGCTGGAACTGGATGTGGTTCTTTTCCAGGAACTTGCGGGCGTTCCACAGATTCTGGTCGAAGCCGCCCAGCGGCGAGCCGCGATAGCCGGAAATGAAGCAGCCGGTGTTCAGTCCGGCGGCGAGATCGCGCTGGCGCTGCATCATCGGCAGGCGCACCAGCGCCTGGGTGCCGGTGAGGTAAACGCGACCCTCTTCCAGCGCGTACTTGTCTTCCAGTGAGACAGTTGCGAGCGCCATTCTTCATTCCCTCCCATCGGTCGGCAGCCTGGCAAACTCCGGTCCGGAGTGCTGGGGCGTCGATTTGTTCGCTGGGCAAAAAGGTAATGAAGGCTGTCTTATATCGCAACGCCCGCGGCCGGCCGGATCGCAAAAAGCAAGGATCGGCCGGCAACCGGCGGTCTTCCGTAACGGAGCGTATGGAATGCCCTGCCTTGCGGAAATTCCCGCTCCGCTTCCTTCTCGCCCAGAGCCTGTCCAAGCGATATGGGGATGGACTCAGCGGCCGGTGAGGGGGGATTTGCCCGGAGGGGTCGGGCTGCCGCCTTCGGGCCAGCTGCCGAAGTCGGAGTGGCCGCGCGCGGCCAGGGTGCGGACGCTGGCGCGCAGCGTGCGGATCAGGCACAGCGCCACCGCCATCGACTGGGTGCTGCCGTCCGACCCCACCAGCCAGCGCAAGGCGGCGGCATGGGCCTGCAGGGCGTCGGTATAGCCCTCGACATCCGGCTCCACCCAGGTGACGCAGGTGGACAGCGACGCGACGATGGAGGACGCGGCGGAATCGCCGGCGGCGGCGATCTGCAGATCGGACAGGGCGTGGCGCAGCCGGCTGCCGATCGGGTCGGGCCGGTCGATGGCCGCCTCCAGCTTGTCGAGTGCCAGCAGCAGCCGGACCCGCTTCGGATCGTCGCTGCGCATGGTCGCGGCGCTGCGATCCGGCGGCGTCACGGATGCCGGGGCGGCGGCCGGCGGCATCGGAGGCGGCAGCTGCGCCGCCCCGCTGGCGACCGGGCGCGGCGCCGACGGCCGGGGGGAGGGCAGGCCGGCGGGGGAGATGCCGCCCTGGTCGGCCGGGCGTGCGGAGTCCGGACGGCTTTCGTTGCGGCTCGCCGTTCCATCGGTGGTCCCGCTTGCTGCCCCACCGGTCGCCGTGCGCGGCGTGCCGTCGCGGCGGTTCAGCACCGCATCGATGCGCCGGGCCAGCGTGGCGGCCGGTACCGGCTTGGCCAGCACGGAATCGGCGCCGGCATCCCAGGCATTGCGCACGGTGGCGAGGTCGGCGTTGGCGGTCAGCACGATGATCGGCATGTTGGGCCGCAGGCTGCCCGGCGACTGGCGGATCCACTGGATCAGCTGCGCGCCGCCCACCGGCTCCATCACCCAGTCGGTCACCATCAGGTCGAACACCTCGCGCCGCAGGGCGTCCTTGGCCTCCTGCCCGTTGGCGACCGCGGTGATCTGGCCGACGCCCCAAAGCCCCAGCATGTCCTTCAACGCCCGCTGCAGCAGCGGATTGTCGTCGACAATCAGGATCTTGACGGGGGAGGCGGGACGCTTCGTCATGGAGTGGTTCCGATGATGCGGCTGTGTCTGTCCCCATATCCGCCTCGCCCCGCTCCTTTTCATGGGAGGGGGACGGGTAAGCGACCAATGAGACGCCCGATGCGCCGTTGGGTGGGCCGGGTTATCCCCTGAGCCGTTCGAAAGGGTAGCCGGCCCGCGGAACCACCCCTTTCGATGCGCAGCCATGGATGCGGCGCATATCAGGAAATTCTTATGACTGTGGACGCGCCGCGGTCGCGCTCCTATGATTCCCCCCGGTTTCCTATGGGAAAGGGCGGTACGATGGATGGCGGTTGCGGTGGTGGAACCTGTGGCGGTGGCGCCTGTGGCGGTGTGTCTGGCCGTCCGTCCGGTGGGCCGGACGACCTGAAGCACACGATGCGGATGGCGATGGTGGTGAACGGGCTGCTCGGCGCCCTGCTGCTCACCGCCGCCGACGCGACGCAGGCGGTGTCGCTTTGGGCGGCGGCGCTGCTGGTGCTGAACCACGCCGCGGGTCATGCCGTGACCCTGGTGGGCATGGGGCAGCGGCCCGAGCTGCGCACGCGGTTGTCGATGCTGCAGGGAGTGGCGCTTGCCGTCGTCGCCGTGGCTCTGGTGGTGACGGCGGGGCGCAGCATCGCCGGCATGACGATCCCCGACGTGCCGCTCGCCAGCCTTGCCGTTCTGCTGGCCATCGGCGTGACGGTGGCGACCGCGACCCTGCTGTTCGCCAACCGGCGCGGCACGCTGACCCTGCGGGCGATCTGGCTCTGCTCGCGCAAGGACGTTCTGCCGCTCGCCGCCGGTCTGGTCGGGCTGGCGGCAAGCTGGCTTCTGCTGGACGGCGCGCCCGATGCGTTGGTCGGCGCCGGCGTGGCGGCGGTTCTGCTGGCCGGTGCCTGGGGGCTGCTGCGCGGCGGGGTGGCGGGGGAGGGGAAGTCCGCGCCGCTGCGTTAGCCCCCCGCCCGCAACACCCCCCTTACGACCGCTGCCGCAACCGCTCCAGCAGCCCCTTGGTGGCGAAGCCGTCCGGGATTTCCCCGATGGACGCCTGGAACCGTCGCACCGCGTTGCGCGTGTTGGCTCCGATGATGCCGTCGGCCGCGCCCGGTTCCATGCCCAGCGCCGCGAGCCGCTGTTGCAGATCGATGCGTTCGTCGCGGCTCAGCGCCTGTTCCTCGCGCGGCCAGCTGCCGCGGACGCCGGGCTTGCCGGTCATGCGGTCGGCCAGCAGGGCGACGGCCAGCGAATAGCTGGTCGACGGGTTGTAGCGCATGATCGCGCGGAAATTGTCGCGCACCAGGAAGGCCGGCCCGCGATGCCCGGCCAGCACCAGCACCGACGCCGTTCCCTCGCCGTCCAGCTCGCTGCCGTCCAGCGGACGCACGCCCAGCCGGCGCCATTCCGACAGCGGCTTGGTGATGCTCAGCTCCGCCTGATCGTAGGGGAAGCCGTCGGGCAGCCGCACCTCCTGCCCCCAGGGCTCGCCCGGCCGCCAGCCGTTGGCGAGCACGAACTTGGCGGTGGAGGCCAGCACGTCGGGCATGCTGCCCCAGATGTCGCGATGTCCGTCGCCGTCCTCGTCCACCGCGTTGCGCAGGAAGACGGTCGGCATGAACTGGGTCTGCCCCATGGCCCCGGCCCAGGAGCCGCTCATCCGTTCCGGCGCGATGTCGCCGGATTCGAGAATGCGCAGGGCCGCCAGCAGTTCCGAGCGGAAATAGGCGGCGCGGCGGCCCTCGAAGGCCAACGTCGTCAGCGCGTCGATGACCGAGAAATTGCCGGTGGACTTGCCGAAATCGGACTCCACCCCCCAGAAGGCGACCAGGATCTCCCCCGGCACGCCGGTGCGGCGGGTGATGCGGGAAAGCAACGCCGCATGCTCCTGCAGCTTCTGCCGGCCGTCCTGGACGCGCTTTTCATTCACGGCGCTGTCCAAATACTGCCACACTTGCCGGGTGAACTCGGGCTGGGCCGAGTCCAGCTCCACGACGCGGTCGGACAGCTTCACCCGCTGGAAGGCGCGGTCGAAGGTCTGCGGACGGATGCCCTGGCTCAGCGCTTCGGCGCGCAGCGCCGCCAGCCATTCGGCGAAGGAGACGGACTGCTGCGCCGCCGCCGCCGGGGCCGGGATGGCGGCAGCCGTCGGGGTGCCGGAGACGACCGGAGCGGTGGCCCCGGTGCTCTGGCAGCCGGCCATCAGCAGGGTGGCGAGAAGGAGGCGGGCGGGATGACGGAACGGGACTCGCATGCGCTCGACCGTGATCGGAGGGGGAACCGGGGCGTGACCCTAAGGCTCCCGGCTGCGACGCTCAACCGACAAATGGACGCGTCCGGGGCAGAACCCCCGATTGCGGGGGCGGCACGCTTGCAGGGCCGGCGGACCGGTCCATATCAAAATCCAACGCAACGCTTTCGCAATTCCCGTCCGGCGGGTCTCCGCCCGCCGGTGCCGATCCCGGAAAGACCGGTTCCCGGCAAGGATGACGGGACGGGAGCGAGATCCGGAACACCGCCTTCCTCAATCGCGTTGAACTGGAGGCGCTTCGATCCGGAAACCGCATCGATCGGGTGCCGCTTCGACGAAGAGGCCGCCTTCTGTCACGGAACGCCAAGGGTGCCGTCGCCATGAAAATCGTGATCTTCGGCTTGACCAACGGGTATCGCCAGGATGGCGGGCACAGATCGCGCTGGCGTGCCCTGATCCAGGCGCTGGCGATCCGCGGCCACCGGGTCGTCGCGGTCGAACGCAGCGGCCCGGATGCGCCGACGCCCTGGACGATCCCCGGCGGCGACGTGCTGTCCTACGGCGCCTGGGACGATGTCGCGGTGGAGGCGGCGGCGCAGGCCGACGATGCCGGGGTGGCGCTGGTGGTGGCGCAAGGGCCGGATGCCCGCCGTGCCGCCGACCTCGTCCGCCACTCCAAGGCGCCGCGCCGCGTGCTCTACGACCCCGAAGCGGCGGTCAGCCTGACCGCGCTGGAGGCGGGGGAGAGCGTGGCCCATCTGCCGGCCGACGGGCTGGGCGGCTTCGACATGGTGCTCGCCTCCTGCGGCGGGCCGGCGCTGGACCGCTACCGCGCCAAGGCCGGGGCGGAGTCGGTGGCCCCGCTCTATCCCTGGATCGTGCCGGAGGCGGACAAGCCCGGCGACTTCAAGCGGGAGTATCTGGGCGATCTCTGCTGCATCGTCGGCGGGCCGGACGGCATCCGCGAGGGGCTGGACCGCTTCTTCATCGATCCCGCCCAACGGCTGACCCGCCGTCGTTTCGTTCTGGTCGGCGCCGACCTGCCGGACGGCGTGCCGCGCGCGTCCAACATCCTGACCTTCCCTGATCTCGACCCGGCGCAGCATGCCGACGTGCTCGCTTCGGCCAGCCTTGCGCTGACGCTGGCCCGCGACGACGAGCGCAGGATCGGCTGGTGTCCGTCCGACCGGCTGTTCCTGGCCGCCGCCTGCGGCTCCGCCATCGTCGCCGACCAGTGGGAGGGGCTGGACAGCTTCTTCGAACCCGGACGCGAAATCCTGGTGGCCGCCCAGACCGACGACGTCACCACGGCGATGATGCTGCCGCGCAACCACCTGACCGACCTCGGCCGCCGGGCGCGCAAGCGGGTGCTGGCCGAACACAGTGCCGAACGCCGCGTGCAGGAACTGCGCGGCATCCTCGACCTGAAGGGCGGCGGCGACGACTGACGGCGCCATACTCAACGCCATACTCAACGGGAGTGCACAAGAGCGGGGAGCGGGCTATGGTCCGCTCCCCGTTTCGTTTGCGCCAGATCAGGGAGCCACCCGCCGATGCCGACCGTCACCATCCGCCCCGCCGTCGAGGAGGATTGCGCCACCATCCTGCGTTTCGTCCGCGAACTGGCGGAGTTCGAGCGCGAGTCCGATGCGGTCAAGGCGACCGAGGAGGATTTCCGCCGCGACGGCTGGGGGCCGCAGCCGGTGTTCGAGGCGCTGATCGCCGAGCTGGACGGCGCGCCGGTCGGCTTCGCCCTGACCTTCCGCAACTTCTCCACCTGGGAGGGGCGGCCCGGCCTGTATGTCGAGGATCTCTACGTCACGCCGGACGCCCGGCGCTATGGCGTCGGCCGCAAGCTGCTGGCCGCGGTGGCGCAGCGCGCGGTGGAGCGCGGCTACCGTCGTGTCGATCTGAGTGTCCTGGATTGGAACCCGGCGCGTGGATTCTACGACCGGATCGGGTTCAGCCAGATGAAGGAATGGCTTCCCTACCGCCTGACCGGCGAAGCGCTGGTCAATCTCGCG